>NZ_JBXWQZ010000002.1:0-169073 GCF_059612645.1 Ruegeria sp. YKSF131
CTCAAAGAACTTCAGCAATTGTCTGCGGCGGATCGAACGATTGAAGACAACCGTACCGTCATCAGCGATTCCGTGGACCTGAAAGACGTCTTTACCGAGATCCAATCCTATCGTCGTGACTTCCATGGTGGGGCTCCTTTCCTTGCAGAAGATGTCTTCTGCAGTTTGCCGCAAAGCGCGACGGTTGGCTGCAGACGCCATCCACCCCATCCGCAACTCGGACATAGAGCCTATTTTGCTGAACATCCGGTCTTACGGTGAAAGCAGACATCGAAAAACGTCGACCTGATTTTTTGACTTAAAAGTCTGCTTATGCCGAAAGCGGCCATTCCGGAAAACTACCGGAAGTTCCGCTATGCGGAGATGCCGTTGAAAAACTCGGCTTGAGAGCTTCGCCGACTGCTGATTCACTTCTCCTGAGGCAAGGGAGAGGTGGCGATGTTAGGGCCGAAGCAGGTGGCGCAGGGCGCTTTGTTCTATGACTTCTCAATCGAGGACTTTGTGCCGTCGAACCACCTGTTGCGATGTATTGATCGGTTCGTGGATCTTTCCAGCATCCGCCCGCACCTCGCCCCCTCTTACAGCTCCACCGGGAGACCGTCGGTTGATCCTGAGCCGATGATCCGAATGCTGATCGTCGGTTATGCCTTTGGCATCCGATCCGAGCGGCGGCTGTGCGAGGAGGTGCATCTGAACCTTGCGTACCGCTGGTTCTGTCGCCTCGATCTGACTGACGTCGTCCCCGACCATTCGACCTTCTCGAAGAACCAGCATGGTCGGTTCCGCGAGAGCGGCCTGTTCCGGCATCTGTTCGAGGAGGTGCTGGCACGCTGCATTGCCGAAGGACTTGTCGGAGGCGAGCGCTTCGGGGCGGATGCCTCGCTCATCAAGGCCGACGCCAGCCGCTACACCAAGGTCGACTTCTCGGAATGGTCAGCGACTGATGTGGCCAGCGGGGCCACACGGGAGTATCTCGATACGCTCGATGACGCGGCCTTCGGCGCTGCGACGCCTGTGAAGCCGAAGGCGATCTCGCCCGCCGATCCTGCCGCCCGGCTGACGGGAGCCAATGGCGACAGGCCCTTCTTTGCCTACAGCACCAATTACCTGGTCGATCTGGATCACGCCGTCATTGTGGATGTTCAGGCCTCCGCACCGATCCGGCAGGCCGAGGTCGGCGCCGTGCGGAACATGCTGGTCAGAACGCGGGACCGTTTCAACCTGCACCCGGGCGTCCTGGCAGCGGACACGGCCTACGGCACCGCCGATATGCTCGGCTGGCTCGTCGAAGAGCAAACCATCGAACCGCACATCCCGGTCTTCGACAAATCCGAGCGCAAGGACGGGGCGTTCCCGGCTCGCGACTTCACCTACGATCCCGATGCCGATGTCTATCGATGCCCTGGCGGTCGGCTGCTGAAGCCGTACTGGCGGAACATCTCGAAGGGCCGGCCGGAGTTCGGCAAGGACGGCTTCAAGAAGTACTTCGCCCGGAAGCAGGATTGCGCTGCCTGTGCTTTGAAGCCCCGGTGCACACCCAACCAGGCCACCCGGAAGATCGCCCGATCGAGGCATGAGAATGCGCGACAGCGCGCCCGCGACCTTGCCACGACAGACGCCTATGTCGCGTCAAGCTATGCAAGGAAGAAGGTCGAAATGCTGTTTGCGCACCTAAAACGCATCATTGGTCTCGACCGCCTCCGTCTCAGAGGTCCAAACGGCGCAAAGGACGAGTTCCACCTCGCCGCAACGGTCCAGAACCTCCGCAAACTCGCCAAGCTCAGGGCAACGCCGACGTGAACCTCCGCGCCCAGAACGTTCGACCGTCTTCCCAACGAGAGCAACCGCCCGACTTTTTCAACGGTATCCGGACAACGCAGACGTTTTGGCTCATAGGATAAAAATGCGGCATCCGTCCCGAAGCAGGATTTGTGGTCGTTGACAGACGCCGCAGTGTAGCTTCTTCAAACCGGACACTCATTCAGTTTTCCACATTTGGAACCTTTAGACGGTTTTGCAGGCCAACTCGCGGCTCGACTTCTGCATTTTTGTTGCCCGTCTAATTGCCTGGCCGTGCTTCAGCCGCGAACCTGACATACTGAACCACGTCTTCCCGGTCTTCGGCGACCACAGTATTCTCCGAGAGTGCTATCGAAAGGATGTCCGCCTGGGACCAGACACCTCTTGTCCCAAACTGGCGAGCGACTGCGCCGGAAAGCCCGGGATCGACCCAGATTGCACTTTCAATCGCTTCCGAGACAGAGTCGCCAAGAGAAGAGTCTTGCCTTTGCCCGTGCAGAGCAAGCGCCTCAACCAACAATTCACGCGTGTAGCGCGGAAGCGAAGGGTCCGTGAGGTAACTGGCAGCGATATGTTCGACGGCCTCTGCACCGCGCAATTCCACCAAGGCCGTCGCATAGGCCCCTATATATTGCCCCTGAGACTGCACGCTGTCGTGTAGTCCTTTTTCGACCCAGGGTTCAACGCCAAGATCGCCACTCAGGCCAAGAAGCAATATGCGAATAGGCTTCAGGTCCGTTTCGTTTATGTCTTGAATCCTTTCGGACAACCGCACGACGTCCAACTCGATCTGCAAACTGCGCAGCAGATCATAACTCGCCATGTCCAGTTCCCGCAGCGCCAACCCGTGAATGACCGGGTCCGGATGATTGAGGATGGACGCAAAGTAGGCAAATCGATCAATGTCCTCACCCAACTCCCACGCGCTCAGCCGCGACATCACCGTCCTCAGAATCGGTTCGAAGGCGGTGTCCACGAAAGCGATGCGCTGCCAGGGCCCGTATGCACCGTCACGCGCAAAGAGGACCGTTGCTGAAGGATCCAAAGCAAATCGACGACGCGTAGTACTGTCAACGAGTTGCGGTATTTCCACGTAATCGAGTGTCCCTTCGAGCGCCTCAACGGCCTCGTAACTGAATGGATTTTCGGATTTCGGCCGCGCGAGCACGATGTCGTCGCTGCCCAGCAACCTGTCAACGAACGTTGGCTGAGGTGCGTAGTTGTGAAACCCGCAGGAACTGGCAGATGTCGCAACCATAAAGCCACCCAAGACCGCTGCCGCGAAAATCCTCTTCATTTCCACGCTACTGACCCCTCTGTTCTTGAAGTAGCAGAAGTCCACCTTTCGGTACGGTCCCGACGCACGTTTAGCTTTTCACGGCTCATAGGGTTCGACCGACAGTGCATTCATAACATAGCTTGTCTCGATGTCTGCAACGCCATCAATGTAACTGAGCGACTGTGTGCGACTTTGCGCACGGATTTCTCCGCTTATCCAGACCGGCTTGTATAGCCCGTCCATCTTGAAGCCCTCGTCAAACCGCACGTAGACCATCTGGTTGGCCGGAGGTGGTGGCGTGTGGATGCAGGCACCCACGGTCGGAACGAGCAGAAACTCGACCGCTTTTTCCTGGTCCATTTCCAATGGCAGCATGTACCCCGGCATTCGGATCGTCTTTCCCAGAACGTCGGGATTGGCTTCTGTTGCGGCAAGTCGACGCTGATTCATCACGATCTCTCGCTGCTTGAAGAGCCACTCCGGGTCGAGACCCTGGGCGAGCAGCTGTTCCCTCAGACTGGCGGCCTCTGCTTTGGTCTCCGCATTGGTCTGCTCGGGTTGCAGATGTTCCAACCGGTAAAGTTTGGAAAGGGCCCTGATGTGCTCATAGTCCATGTCGCGGAAAGGATCGTGGTAAGGCCGTTCTTCGGGAAGCAGGTCTTGCCACCCGATCGACATCGGATCCGAAGCAATTCCGTGCTGCGGCAAAAATGCAAATGAGATGACCGCAACCATCCGGGAAAGAGCATGTGTCACTTCGGGTCCTCCTGATCAGAAACGCATCGACAAACCGTCCGCCAGAGTCATGCGATAGACACGAATTGCCGGCATAAGGCTGGCAAGCAAACCAGAGCAGAAAATCAGCATGATGAGAAGAGCCTCACGATATGTGGGCTGAACGAAGCCGACCCTGATCCCGAGGCGTTCTGCAAGAATTGGATCGGCAAGATGGCTCATTGTTAGGAGCGCCAGGTATCCGAATATAGCGCCGGCCGCCAACAAGATGCCGGCTTCCAGCAAGATGAGACCGAAGATCTTTTGCGGAGTGGCGCCGACCGAGCGCAGTATCGCAAACTCGCGCCGACGAACATCGAGCGCGGCAGAGAGCATAACCACCATGCCAATCATTCCTGCGACGGCAACGGCAGTCGCCATCAGCCGTAGCGCCGTTTCGGCGGTGCCCGTCAGGGACCATAGCTGCAACAAAGCGATGTTGGGCAGCACTGCCGTCAGTGCTTCCGCCCGATACTCCGCAAGTTGGCGCTGGACCGAAAGAACCGACGTCTTGTCAGTCAATCCGACGTAGATTGCATTGATCGTTCCAGGCTCGTGCGTATGCGCGTCGTGCTCGTGATCCTCATGCTGCGCGTGCTCCGGGCTCTCACGTTCTTCGTGATCGTCCTCGTGCTCGTGCGCGTCCTGAAAACTGCCGTGTTCGGCGTCGTGGTCCGCCTGGTTGCGCGCGTCCCTGACGTGCGCCGACTGGCGGTTTCCATTCGAGACAGCAGCGTCAGGCGCCGGAGTTTCGAAGGGGTCTGCTGCCTCAGTAGCATCGGTCGCGTGAAGCCTGTCGAACCCTTCGAGCGAGACGAATACCATTCGATCCGTTGCTGTTCCGGTCCGCGCGAGCACACCCGTCACCGTGAAAGGTGCCTCATCGTGCAGATCGAAAGCGACTTCGCCCGAACCATGTGCATTGACGATCCGGCTTCCCGGCGCATAGGCGAATGCTTCGGCAACATCAGCCCCCACAACCGCACCGTCGGGCTCCTCGAACGCATCGCCCATGTCGAAAACCAGTGTTTCACCGCCACTGTGACGAAACCGTTCGAAATAGGCAGCCGATGTACCGATGACCGGGTATCCCCGGTGATTGTCTCCCATCATGATGGGCACAGCCCAGCTGACCTGCGGAAGCGCTTCAACCATTTCGAAGCTCTCCCATCCTATGCCGGTCCCCGTCGAGCCCACACCAAAGACCGTCGCCATCAGGATTTGCACGTCATTTCCGCGCGGTGCGACGATCAGGTCTATGCCGGAGGCGGAATTGGCGAAACCTTCCCGGGCCTCCGTTCTCAGCCGTTCCACGCCAAGGATCAATGCGACGCTCAAGGCGATGCTGAAGACCGTCAATAATGCGACGAACCTTCTGTTCAGGAGGCTCTTCAGGCTCAACTTCATCATCAATTGTCACCACCATTCAAATCGCGAAGATCTTCGGTGCGATCAAAATGACGCGCCAGCGTACGGTCGTGGCTCACAAACAGAAGGCTTGCACCCGCATGGGTACACTCCCGGAGCAACAGGTGGATGAAACCCTCCTTCGCGTCCTCGTCCAACGCCGAGGTGGGTTCGTCCGCAAGCACGACCTCGGGTGATCCGATCAGCGCGCGGGCCGCAGCTACGCGCTGCTGTTGTCCGACGCTGAGCGCACTCGCCGGCCCATGCAGAAGTGCGCCGGCATGCAGTCCCAGTTCAGCAAGCAGCCGTTCCGCGGTTTTGACCGGGTCCGCGCCCGCCTTTTGCCGCCTTGCTTCGGAAAACCGGCAGGGCAAAAGGACATTTTCCACTGGGCTGAGCCAGGGCAACAGATTGAAGACCTGAAAGATGATGCCGAGATGATCCACGCGGAACCTGTCCCGCTTGCCACCAGACAAGGCGCCCACGTCCTGTCCCGCGACCCGGATCGTTTCGCGCGGTATATCAGCCACGCCGGCAATTGCGGCAAGTAACGTCGACTTGCCGCTGCCACTCGGCCCGGAAAGGAACACGCTTTCGCCGGGGGCCAGGTCGAAAACGTTGATATTCAGCACCGGTTCAGTGGTTCCGGGCCAACTGTAGCGTAGTGATTTTATGGCAATGGAAGACATTGGCAGATTGTGTCTCCAGTCCTTGCACTGATGTCCAGTGGACAAATGACCACATCGAAGTCATTCGACTTAACCCGTGGCAAGGTTGGAGTCTGAACCCGTCCGGACACAAAGCGGTGTTGCCTCGAACCAAGAGCGGGTGAACTTCAACGAAAGGTGGATGTCCACTTTCAGTTTCCAGTTCGAATACATTCTCAGATGCGGACAGGGGCACCAATACGACAGAGGCAGCGACTGCTTTGTGTGCCGCCAGCTAGCAAAATGGGCTCGTTGCCGTCATCTGAGTAGAACGGTCAGATAACCGTTTTGCGCTGCAAACCGGTCTTTCGCCGACCGGGGCGCGCCGCTCTGGCCGGTGAGAAGTTGAGATCTAGTCCGGCAGCTTTGCATCGATGATCTGGAGGATGCGGCGGAGTTGCCCGATGTCCTCGTCGATCTGATTGATCAGCCTTGCGTCATCCGCTTCGGCCCGCATGGCTTTCAGATGCCGGAGCTCGTCCGCGAACATCTCACGCCGTTCGACGAACCAGTCGTACTCGGCCTTTTCCTCCTTTGTAGCGGGCCCCACGACGATGGCTGTTCCCTCAATCAAATCGATCTTGACATGGTCGGGGTGAGGCAGCGGGTCCGGCAGGTCGGTGATGCCAAGCTGTTCCCGGCGGCGCAGTTCCTTTTCCCACTCCACCTTGTAGGTGATCGCGGTGTCGAGCCACTGGTCGTGGAGGATCTTGCGGGAGCTTTCCACCTCTGCCAGGAGCTCCGAGAAGAGCCGCTGCGACCGGTGCTGGCCTTTGGCCGCGTTCACAGCCAGAGAGCGCATGACTGCTTGCGCCATGGGGATTGTCACGCTGCGGTGCCCTTCCCGGATCGTGATGTCGCGGTAAGCCTCATCTAGGATGAGGTCCTTCATCCGTTCCTCATGCATGCCCGGACGTTTATTCTTTGATCCCTTCGGCCGACCCTTTGGATTGCCCGACTGGCCCGTTTTGAACCGGGTGTCTTTAGGCGGCTTGCCATAGCCTACGTCGTAGCCGGGACGGGCCACGAGCGCGCGCTTGTTCCTGTCACCGCTCATTCCGCCGCCTCCATCGTCTGGGCTGATACTGGCGGCATCCATCCACAAAGGATCTGCTCCGCCTCGTCCTTGGCGAAGGCTTCCCAGCGGGCGATGATACGATCGCAGTAGATCTCGTCAAACTCGCAGAGACAGGCGCGCCGGCCGGTCTTATCTGCCGCGATCAAGGTCGAACCTGACCCGCCAAAGACATCCAGCACAATGTCGCCGCGTCCCGAGACATCCCGGATCGCGTCTGAGATCATCTGCACCGGCTTGACCGTCGGATGCAGCGCCAGTTCCTCCATGCGCCCTGCCCGCATAGTGTTTACCCCGCGATATTCCCAGACATTGGTCCGGTAACGCCCATGCTGGCCTAACTCGAAGGTGTTGATATGCGGCGCGTCCCCTTTTTTGAACGCGAAGATCAATTCATGGCGAGACCGGTAGAAGGTGCCCATGCCGCCATTATCCTTGGCCCAGACAATCAGGTTCTTGAGATCGTCATAGACACCCTGCCCCGCTTGCAGCATCTCACCCATATGACGCCAGTCCATGCAGATGAAGTGAATCGACCCGTCGACGCTGTGATCGACAAGGTTGCGGAATGCGCGCTGCAGAAAGCGCGTGAACTCCGATACCGACATCTCGCCTGATGCCATGGCAAACTCACGATGCTGCGTCTTTCCGGAGTTGCCAACATGACCGTCGATCGGGACATTGTACGGCGGGTCCGTAAAAACCATCGTGGCGGTCCGGCCGTCCATCAAAGACCTGATGGTCTGTGCATCCAGCGCATCGCCGCAGATCAGCCGGTGCCGGCCGAGCTGCCAGATGTCGCCCGGGCGTACGCGGGCGGGCGCCTCGTCCGGCACCGCTTCATCTGCCGGATCGCCCTCGTCTTCCGGAGCCACGGCATCTATCAGGGTATCGATTTCGGCAATTGAGAAGCCAGTGAGCCCAACGTCAAACTCGAGGTCGTCTGACATCAGCGCCCCAAGTTCCGCCGCCAGCAGGTCCTCGTCCCAGCCCGCGTTCAGCGCCAGCTTGTTGTCCGCCAGCACATAAGCCCGTTTCTCCGCCTCGGTCATATGATCAAAGCGCAGACAGGGTATGTCTTGAATACCCAACAGCTTCGCAGCCTCCACCCGGCCGTGCCCCGCAATAATAGTGCCGCTTTCATCGATCAGCACTGGGTTCGTAAACCCGAACTGCGCGATGCTGTCCGCAATCTGACGCACCTGTTTCTTTGAGTGTGTCCGGGCGTTGCGCGCCCAGGGTTTGAGATCGCAGATCGCGATATGTTCAATGCTTGTCGTGGCCATCCTTGGCTCCTGTACTGCTTACGGGCGGAATCACCCCACCTGCCTTCGCCGTTCGATATATCTTACGATTTGACATCCGTCAACTTCAGGCGCATCCTTCCGTTCGGCAAATCAGACAGGAGGTTTTCATGAACATCGGGGAGAAGCTGTTCAGCCTGCGCCAGAAGAGCGGCGAGTCTTTGCAACAGGTTGCCGACAAAGTCGGCGTGTCCAAAGCGCATGTCTGGGAGCTGGAAAAGGGTCGCAGCAAAAACCCCTCTTTCGAATTAGTGCGCAAATTGGCGGCCCATTACAGTGTCAGCATTGATGTGCTGACGGGCGAGGCGGCGGAACCGAACGAAGGCGACCTTCAGATTGAACGGATACATCGCGGGCTGGACACTTTGACTGATCGCGACAGACAGATCGTCGAGCAGATGATCAAGAATATGCAACAGACATCCTCAGCCACCGACTGAACTGCGTGCAGCTGAACCGTATTGAACTTGCCGACATGCATCACCCTGCCCTGCTTGCGCGGACGGTCCACAAGCTGCTGGACAAACGGGAGGGCGCTGTCCCGGTTGTCGACATTGCAAAGGCACTGGATATTGCAGAGGTGCGGCTCGATCGCTTCGACGGATTCGAAGGCATGCTGCTCACCGACACAGTCCGCAGCACCGGCCGCATTCTCGCCAACACCGCAAAAGGGCGCCGGCGCGCCCGGTTCACGATCGCGCATGAGCTGGGACATTTCCTGATGGAACGGCACGAGCTGTCCGGGGCGATTGGTTTCACCTGCTCTGCTCAGGATATGCGGGAAACGCGGGACGGACGACGACATTTACGCCAGGAGACGCAGGCCAACCAGTTTGCGATCGAACTACTGGCGCCGGATTACCTAGTGGAGCCATTTTACTCAGGCGACCCGGATCTGCGCGACGCGCAACGTCTCAGGGACCATATTGAAGTGAGCCTCGAAGCCTGCGTGCGACGCATGGTGGAGCGGCGTGCCGAAGCACTGGCGGCAGTCTGGTCGTACAACGGAACCGTACGCTATTTCGCAAAGAGCGCAGATTTCCCATTCGTCGCCCTCGGTAAAGGCGACAGGATCCCGCAAACGTCAGCTGCGCATCGCGCGATCGCAAATGCGAGCCCCGGCTTCACGCAGTTTGTCGAGGCGGACCCCCACCCCTGGATGGGTACGTCGAAACTTGAACTCTACGAGCAAACGCGGGTCGCAAACAAAGGCCATGCAGTCACGCTGCTCTGGGCCGAACTGCCAGAAAACGAGGAAGACGGCGGTGGCCCCAAGGAGTTGGGCATGCCGGGCTTCCGTTGAACGCAACGGCCGTATTTGTCACGGGCTTTGGCGCGATCCCTGTTCCGCGCGATCACCTTCCCTGTTCACAAAAACGCGTTCCCTGTTCCTGCACACTAAATTCCCTGTTCCTGCGGAAACAGGGAATTGCTGCGTAAGCCCTTGTTAAACGGCATTAAATCAGAGCAGAAATCGCCAGAATTGGCGTTTCCGAGGCCAAAACCGCAGATTTTCCCTGTAAATTCCCTCTAAACAGGGAAATCCGGGGCAGAGACCGGTTCGCTCAAGACTGAGGCCACCACCATCTTTCCAATGTATTTCGAAGATGGTCAGGACGTGTAGTCCGCACTGCTCTGTAATCTGACAGCTGCGTTATTGCTTTTGGTCTGCCACCATTCTCAGATGCGACAGACCTGATCAGTTTTGCAGATCTTAACCCGGGGCTAACGCGACTGGATCGTGGACGAAGGGTTCCGCGTGGTCTTCGCCACCGCATGTCATGACGTTCAGATCAACACGCCGGTCGATTGCCCACCTATTCCGCAGCCGGGCGCATCTGAGCTATGCGGTTGAACCAACGCACGATTTCGTCCAAGTCCGCAGGCAACTCCTCGGCCGCGCCTTCGGCGAAGGCGTTGAACTTTTCGGCGTTCAGCCCGTTCACGCCGACCAGCACCGGAATTTCCAGCGCCAGCGCTTCGCCGATCACCGGGCGGAACCCCCGCCCATCAGACTCATGTTTACCGAATTTGTTGATAATCAGCAGGTCCGGCGCGTTCGCAAGCGAGGCGGTCACATACCCAACCGCCTGTTCCAGCGCTGCGGGGTCCAGACGGCAGCCGCGGGACTGGGTGCCCAGTGATTGCGAGATACGGATGGTTTCGCCATTAGGCAGCACGCGCACGTCCATATCGCATTTGCTGCTGTCGGCGCATTCCGTGTTTGTTTGCACGACACCGGCCAGTTTCGCGCCGGACGCCAGCAGACGTTCAGCAACAGCACTGAGCAGGCGATCCGTCGCGCCGCGGTCGGTGGTGGTGACATAGGCCAGATGCATCTTGGACCTCTTGTAATTCGATTGTGACGTTTCAAATAGCACGCAAGGCGCTGCCCGACCACTCCCCCAGTCAAGGAAGCGGCGACAGACCAATCACAGGTGCGTGCAGGTGAAGAAGAACCGCATAAGCGGCCAGTGCGGTCAGCCAGACCCAGGGGCGTGGCCAGGGTCGCGGTGAGCGGAGTGAGAACCGCGACGTATTTCGGGACAACCGGACCCATTCAAAGCCCATCTCACGCGATTTACGCCTGTCGATCAGGTCCATGCCCATAACAGAAAATCCGGCAAACAGGCCGAACAGAATCACATGTGACAGGCTTCCATTGGTCAGAAGATGCGCCAAGGACCACAACAGCAGCGCGGCAAGGATCGGGTGGCGGGTGGTGCGCAGAATACCGGGGTGTTCGGGGTCAAAGGACCTGTTGCCCATCCCTCCGAAAGAAAGCGGGTTCTGGATCGCAAGCCCGGTCACAGCCAGCCAGCACACCACGGGCATGATCAGTATCGGCAACCAGCGCAAGACTGCGAACGGCGGAATGACCTCGACATAGGGGGCGTTTGCAGCGGCAACAATCAGCCAGGCCAGCACGGCCAAAGACAGAAGTGAATAGGCCGCGAAATACCCCCGGCGGCCGAGCGTGCCGATCAGCCAGCCCCGCACGGTGGGCCGTACAGGAATTGCATGGCTGAGCAGGAAAACGATGAGTGCTGCAAGAAAAAGGCCCCAACCGGTCATGATATTCTCCAAACGTGTTGGGGTCGGTCTAGACTGGGAGGACAGCGACTTCCTTGCCCGAAATCAAGTTGGGTCACAGGGGCGGACGCACCGTCCCTGCCCTGTATTACAGCCCAAGCGCCGCGCGGCGTTCTTCGGCAAAGCCCTGCACGATGCGGTCTGCGATCAGTGCCAGAATCGCCATCGCGGCCCCGGCAGATATGCCCAATCCTACATCCGCCTGACCCAGCGCCAGATAGATCGACTGGCCCAGACCGGTGGTCCCGATCAGTGCCGCGATGACCAGCATGGCGAAGGCGTAAAGGATGGTCTGGTTCAGCCCCAGAAGGATGGTCGGGGCCGCATAAGGCGCCCGCACATCGCGCATGATCTGCCACTCGGTCGCACCGCTTGAAATTGCGGCCTCCATCATCTCATCCGGTGTATTGACCAGCCCGTGCCGCGTGTAGCGGATCATCGGGACAATCGCATAGGCACAGATCGCCAGAAAGGCCGAGAACTCACCAATCTGGAACACCATCAGCACCGGGATCAGGAACACGAACAGGGGGATCGTCTGCAACATGTCGCAGATCGGGCGAACCACGTTCCACACAGGCTGCCATACCGCGCTGGCAAGACCGATCAGTCCCCCTGCCAAAGCGCAGGTAAACACCGCTGCACCACTAAGATAGAGCGACAGCAGCGCCCTTTCCCACAGGCCCGAGACGAGGATGGTGCAGAGCAGCCCCACGCAGAGCGCGGCCAGACGCCAGCCCCCGGCGACCCAGCCCAGCGCGGCAGCGCCGGTCAGGACAAAGGGCCACGGCAGGTTCGCGATGCCGGTTTCCAGCATTCCGATCAAGATCAGAACGACCAGCCCGCCAGTCAGCCGCCCGCGCCACGCCATCAAAAGCGCAATTCCGGCACCGGCCGCGAACAGGCCATAGCTCATGCTCGACGTCCACTGGAAACCCCATGTGAAGGGCAGCACCGCCTGATCCAACCCGATCCGAAGCGGTAGCAGTACATAGAACAATGAGTTGTTCTTGAGGGCGTCCAGCCACTGGCCGTTGGCCTGCGTGAACGCGGTCAGGCCGCTGTCCACGACCTCGGCCATCGGGTCCAGCAGGGTCAATTCCGCAGGATTTGGCAACCACGCCCAGAAGGCGGCGGTGAAGACAACAGCAAAACCCAGCATCGCCCAGACAACGCGGCTGTCATAGCGTTTACGCTCGGTCGCCAAAGTACCGCTCATCCGGTCGATCACCACGGCAAAGACCACGATAACCAGACCCGCCATCAGCGATTCGCCGAACTGCGCCTTGCGCATGGTCAGCAGAACCTCCCAGCCGATATCGTTGAACCCACCGATGACGGCGGCGATGATAACCATCGACAATGCGGCCATCAGACATTGGTTCACACCGACCATAATCTGAGTGGTGGCGGCAGGGATTTCGACCTGGAACAGCTGCTGGAACCGAGTGCCGCCAGACATGATGGCCGCCTCTTTGATTTCGGGCTCTACCCGTTCCAATCCCAGCATGACATTGCGCGCCATTGGCGGTGCGGCATAGATGGCCGAAGCAATCAGACCAACAACAGGACCAAATCCAAACAGCAGCAGCAGCGGTGTCAGATAGGCAAAGGTTGGCACCGTCTGCATGATGTCCAGCACGGCCTGCACAAAGGATTTCACCTTTGGCACTTCGTTGGCGAGGATGCCGATGCCGCCCCCAATGACCAGCGCCACAGGGACAGACACGGCGACAAGCGCCAGCGTATTCATGCTTTCGGCCCAATAGCCCGAGGCCAAAACAAAGCTGAGGCCCAGAAAGCCAAGTGCGGCCATGGACAAGCCGCCCAGATACCAGCCCAACGCGGTCACGATCCCGATCAGAATGGGCCATGGCGTTTTGCCCAGCACGAAATTCGCCCAGTTCATTGGGTGGGTCATCAGGTCCGAAAACAGCCGCATTGCCGGTTTGATCAGGTTCAGAAACCAGTCCAGAAACGCGCCAACCCATTGGGTTGCAGGCAGTTCCCACGCGGCGGGCCACTTGACCAGCCACGGGGCGATACCCTCGAGCGCAAGGCAAACTGCACCGACGATAACAGTTATCAGGGCGGCCTTCGCACCTGCCGTCAACTGCGCACTGCGCCGTGTCGGGAGGTCGGTTATGGCGGTCATGTCTCGTCCACCTGAAGAGCTGCGGCCAGATCGGACGGATGCACCGTGCCAACGACATTGCCCGCCTCATCCCGCACGGGCACGGGTTCATACAGCTCCATGCAATGCGCAAGGGCTGCGTCCAGCGTCATCGAGGTGGTGAGGCCGGGATCATCCGGGCCACATTCCGCCTCGCTCCGCATGACCGAGGCGACCTTGGCGTGCTGACCTTTGGCGACATCCTTCGAGAATTCGCGCACGTAATCATCCACCGGGCGCAACACGATATCAGTGGGCGTTCCGATCTGAACAATCTTGCCGTCGCGCATGATGGCAATGCGGTCGGCCAGCTTCAGCGCCTCTTGAATGTCATGGGTGATAAAGACGATAGATTTCTTCAGCGTCGCCTGAATGCGAAGGAATTCATCCTGCAACTGGCGGCGGATCAATGGGTCGAGGGCCGAGAACGGTTCATCCAGAAACCAGATATCGGGATTTACGGCGAGGCTGCGGGCAATGCCCACCCGCTGGCGCTGGCCACCTGAAAGCTGGCGCGGAAAGCTGTCTTCGCGCCCTTCCAGACCGACCAGGGAGATCACCTCCTGCGCGCGCGCCAGCCGTTCCTTCTTGCCCACACCCTGCACGCGCAGCGGATAGGCCACGTTTTCAGAAACGGTCATATGCGGGAACAGGCCGAAATGCTGGAACACCATGCCCAGTTTTTTGCGGCGCAACTCGGTCAGGGCCTTCTTCGAGGCTCCGATGACGTTTTCGCCATCCACCCGAATCTCGCCGCCCGTACCGGGCAGCAGCTGCGAGATGCAGCGGATCAGCGTGGATTTGCCCGAGCCCGACAGACCCATGATGACAAAAAGCTCGCCCTCCTGAACCTCGAAATTGGCATCCTGAACAGCGGGGATCAGCCCCTGTTCCCGAAGGGCGGCGGCAGCCTTGTCGGCGTCATTCCCTGACCGAGACAGCGCGTCGGTCAGGGCTTTGTCAGCGCCGGGGCCAAACACCTGCCAGAGATTCCGGCAGGCGATGGCTGGCATGGTCGTGTCCGTCACTTACGCGGGCTCACTGGGTTGCCGCGTCAACAACCGGACGCCACTTGCCTTCGTTTTCGGCCATCCATGCGGCGACAACTTCTTCGACCTTTCCACCGTCAACGTCGATCGCGCCCATCATCGGTTGCTGGTCTTCAACCGCCAGCTGATAGTTGGTCAGGATTTCAAAGGCTGCTGGCCATTTCTCCTCCATACCGCTCCAGCCGGCCTTGAAGATGCGCGAGGGCGAGAAGTCGCAGTCATTGACAGCATTCGGGTTCGGGCCCCAGGCCGGATCACTGAAGCACGCCTCTTCACCGGCGGGCAGTTCGACGAACTGAACGTCATAGGCCGACATCGCCCAATGCGGCTGCCAGAAAGTGATCAGCAGCGGCGATTTGCGTTCGGTCGAGGCGCGCAATTCCGCGATCAGCGCCCCTTCGGACCCTGCTGGTACGGCTTTGAACGGCAATTCCAGACCGGTCATGCGATCGGCGCCCGGAGTACCCCAATCGGCCGGGTAGTCGACCAGACGACCACCGGGCAGAGTTTCCGCCGTCGCAAAGACCTGAGCGCAATCTTTCAGCGCTTCCCATGCGGGCAGGCCCGGGCACAGATCGGCCACATGCGCCGGGTATGCGATGCCTTCCTTGGCATCCAGACCCAGATCACCGATTTCAACCACAGTGCCTTCACCGATTTTCTTGGCGTATTCATCGGAAACGTTGGAAGACCAGATTTCCAGTGTCGCGTCGATGTCGCCATCGGCCAGCGCCTGGAACTGGTTCATCATGCCCGCGGTCACATATTCGACGTTGTACCCGGCAGCCTTGAGCATCTCTCCCGCCACATGCGTGGTGACATGCTGGCCGGTCCATTCGTTGATCGCCAATTTGATCGGTTCATCCACGGCACCCATATCCGCCGCCTGCGCTGCGCCTGCAACGCTCAGAGCCATTAGGCTTACACTTAGTTTTTTCATGGACTTAACTCCCTGTCATATTTGTTTTGCCCATCCCGGCAAGGATTTTCCCGCCGGTCTTTCTGTCTGATGACAATGCCATGCCGCAGCATGCACAAATTTGGCTGGAAAAGAACAGTGATCCGTTTCCAAATTGTGGAAAAGATCTTTCTGCCAGATTGTTCCCCCCTCCCGGCTCCCTTTACGCATCCAACCCGGCTTACCCTTGTTCCATTTCGCTAAGACGGGACGTTGACTGACGAGTCAATCAGAAAACATTTTGCCACCTTTTGTCGAGAACTTCTTTCGAAAATCCGCATTTTTCTGCGAATCCGGTTATTCGTTGGGCTGCCTCAAATCTGGACACGGTCAGATTTTTCATTGCCAAACAAGAACAAAAGATAAACATTTATAGTCGGGCAACATCAAGGTTAGACAGATGCGAACGTTTGACGAAATCTTTGAAATCGCAGCCGCGCGCCACGGCGGTCCAGAAGCACTGGGCGCAAAACTGAGCAAACCGAAAACCCCTGCGGAACTGGCAGCGATGCCCGAGGATCGCTGGCTGTCGGTCATCACGAAATGCATCTTTCAGGCTGGCTTCAACTGGAAAGTCATCGAAAACAAATGGGACGGGTTCGAATCAGCCTTTAACGGGTTCGACGTGGGGCGATGCGCGTTCATGGATGATGAGAAGTTTGACACCCTTTTGCAGGATACGCGCATAGTAAGGAATGGAACCAAGATCGCGGCTGTACGGGATAACGCTGCATTCTTGCTTGAACTGCGTGAGGAAGGCGGCGCGGGTAAAGTGTTAGGCGGCTGGCCATCTGATGACTACGTCAACCTTCTGGCAATGCTGGCAAAACGCGGGGCCCGACTGGGCGGCGCTTCGGCGCAATACGCAATGCGGTTTGCCGGGCGGGACAGTTTCATTCTGTCTCAGGATGTCACCGCCCGGCTGATTGCTGAAGGTGTGATCGACAAGCCTGCCACCTCGAAGAAAGCGATGGAGGCGGTTCAGAACGCCTTTAATACATGGATGGGTCAGTCCGGGCGATCACTTACGGAAATCAGCCGGGTTCTGGCCATGAGTCTGTGAAAACGGTTTGCGGAATACCCGCAGCGGAATAAGATTCAACTTATGGTTCTGCGTGTATTCATTGCTTCACTTTTGTTGCTGGCCGCCTGCGGTCGTGAGTTGACTGAGCAGGAGCGCGATTTTGCGGAAACCATTCAAGGGGAAACCCTGGAACTGGATCACATCCGTCTGGTCGAAGGTGCCCCGGTTACCAACGTGACGTATTTCCGCGAAGAACGCCCGCGACTGGCCTGCCGCGAGCGCATTCTGCCCCCGGTGGACCCCGGGCCGGTGACGGGCAAACCTGCCGCCGTGGCCCTTTTCAACAAAGTCTACTTTGCCCGCGACTGGTATCTGGAGGACTATATGTCGGAATTTCCGGATCAGATGAACCTGCTGGCCGCGATGCTTTTGGCCCATGAGCTGACGCATGTCTGGCAATGGCAGAATCGCCGGACCACGGGTTACCACCCCCTGCGCGCTGCGGCGGAACATGGAGGCCGGAGGGATCCGTATCTGTTCGACCTCGAAACCTCTCCGGATTTTCTGACCTACGGGTTCGAACAGCAGGGCGCGATCGTCGAGGAATACGTGTGCTGTCGCGCATTGGCCCCCCAGGCCAAGCGTACCAAAAGACTGCACGACATGCTGGGCACCCATTTTGATCTGTCGCCCCTGCCGGAACAAGGGCGCGAGCGCCCGGTCCTGATCCCATGGAGCGAAGCCAGGATCGAAGGGATTTGCAGTTAGTTCCGTGCGCGCTGCACGGTTTCCAGATATGCCACCAGATCAACGATCGGCTGGCTGGTCAGGATCGGCTGACCTTCCGGTGTTTTCATGGATGTGTCCTGCCCGTCGAAATAAGGGCCATAGACCGGCATCGGGCTGCCATGGCTGACCAGCGGGTCCCTACCGTCGATGCGGGCGACAACGCGGGCGGTCGGGAACACCCCGCTTTCGCCGGACAATGCGGTCAGATCGGACGGCTGAACAACCAGCACGCTGGCCATCGGCCCCTGCCCGGTTGCGTCAATCCCGTGACAGGTCGCGCAGTAATGCAAATAGAGTTCCTCTCCGGTCGCGGCATCCTGCGCCCAGGCAGCTTGTGCGGCAGCAGCCGAAACCCCGAGAACCAGCATACCGATCGTTGCCTTGAACATCGTATCCTCCTGTCACGATTGACATTTGCAGGGTTGCCCGACAGGCATATGGACGCAATGATCCAGATCAACGAAATAGGTGCAGAGGGTTCGGGCAATGACACAATACGCAGCCATCATGCTGGCCGCCGGATTTGGAATTCCGATACTGGCCGCTCTTAACGCGGCCCTTGGCAAGGTCATCGGATCACCGACAACGGCAGCTGTGGTGCTGTTTGCAATTGCCCTGGCCGCCTCGGTGCTGACCATGCTGTTGTTTCCCGGTTTTGCAGCCTTGTCCAAGGTTGCGCAGGCCCCGAAACACCTGTTGTTCGCTGGCATCCTGATTGCATTTTATGTGTTGTCGATCACCCATGTCGCCCCACATTTCGGCGTTGGAAACGCCGTGTTCTTTGTTCTGTTGGGGCAATTGATCAGTGCGGCGGCAATCGATCACTTCGGCCTGTTCGGCGCGCAGGTGGCACCCCTCACCCTGATGCGGGCGGGTGGTATCGCCGTCATGGCCATCGGTGTTGCGATCACTCAACTGGCCTGAGCACGCCGCCCTCAAGCCGGACCATGCGGTCCATGCGCGCCGCCAGTTCGAGGTTGTGGGTTGCGATCAACGCCGACAATCCCTCGTCCCGCACCAGTGTCATCAGGGCATCGAACACCTGATCCGAAGTATCAGGGTCCAGATTGCCTGTCGGTTCGTCCGCCAGCAAAACACGCGGCGCGTTGGCAAGCGCCCGGCAAAAGGCCACGCGTTGCTGTTCCCCGCCCGACAGCGCCGCAGGGCGGTGACTGGCGCGCGGGGCGACGCCCACACGGTCCAGCAAATCCAATGCCCGTGCCTGAGCAGCTTTTTCGGACGCGCCATTGGCCAGTTGCGGCAATGTGATGTTTTCCAGTGCCGTAAACTCGGGCAGCAGGTGATGGAATTGGTATACGAACCCGATATCCTGCCGACGCAACGCCGTTCTGGTTCGGTCGCCCTTGCCGTTCACATTCTGCCCTCCGATTTCGACGGTTCCGTCGTCAGGCCGATCCAGCAGACCGGCAATGTGCAGAAGCGTCGATTTGCCTGCCCCTGACGGCGCAACCATGGCCACAGCTTCACCTGCGCGCAGTTCGAGGTCGACCCCACGCAGAACCTGCACCTCGCCCGGTGTGCCTTTGAGGTAGGTCTTGGTCAGACCGTTCAGACGCAAGGTGACTTCATTCATAGCGCAGCGCCTCGACCGGGTTCAGCCGCGCCGCGCGGCGGGCGGGGAAATAGGTGACGATGAAAGACAGGCCAAGCGACAGGCACGTCGCCTTGAGCACATCGCTCAGATGCAGTTCGGCCGGCAGAGCGTAGATGCCGCGGATCGACGGATCCCACACGCCACCGCCCATCACGTAGTTCACGAATGAGAAGATCGGATCAATGTAGATTGCAAAGAGGCATCCCAGGATGACCCCCATTGCAGTGCCGATCAGGCCGGTGAACGCACCGCAGATGAAAAAGACACGCAGAACCGATCCTTCGCTCAGGCCGATCGTGCGCAAGATACCGATATCGCGCCCCTTGTTCTTGACCAGCATGATCAGGCCCGAAACGATGTTCATCGCAGCAATCAGAACGAGGATCGACAGGATGATGAACATCACATTATCCTCAACCTCGAGCGCGCGCAGGAAGCCGCCGGATGCGTCCTGCCATGTCCAGATCTGACTGCGCTCGCCCGACGCCTCAAGAATGGGAATCAGGATCGGGCCAAGATCTTCGGGCTTGTCCACCATCACTTCGATCTCATCCGCCACACCTTCACGGTTGAAAAAGCCCTGCGCCTGCGAAAACGGCATGTAGACGCGGGTGCGGTCAATGTCATAGCGACCGGCCGAAAACACATAGACAACGCGATAGGCATTCACGCGCGGCGACGTGCCAAAGGCGGTTTTGACCCCGTTGGGCGAGGTCAGTTTGACCACATCCCCGACAGTGACCCCAATACTGCGGGCCACACCCGATCCAATGGCGATGACATCCTCACCTGTCTGGAAGTCCGACAGGTCCCCCGCCGCCTGGTCCGCCTGCGCGATACCCGGCAGGTCGAACAGATCGTCTGGTCGGATGCCAAACACCTCGACCCCGCTGCTGCTGTCGCGGTTGGTGATCAGCACCTGCCCCTTCACCAGCGGTGCGGCACGTTCAACACCGGGCACCAGCGCAATGCGGTCAGTGCGTTCGTTGTAGTCGGCAATTGTCCGATCCACCCGGCCCTGCGCGTCAAATTCACCCGAGGAATAGACTGTCACATGCGCATTGGCGCCCAGAATGGTGCCGACGAATTCAGACCGAAAACCCGAACGGACGGCCAGCGTTGCAATCAGCGCGAACACGGCAAGCGTGATCCCGATCAGTGAGATCCATGTCATCACGCTGACGCCGCCTTCGGCCCTGCGCGCGCGCAGATATCGCCAGGC
Source organism: Ruegeria sp. YKSF131 (assembly GCF_059612645.1). Lineage (NCBI taxonomy): Bacteria > Pseudomonadati > Pseudomonadota > Alphaproteobacteria > Rhodobacterales > Roseobacteraceae > Ruegeria > Ruegeria sp. YKSF131. Next base: position 20,270 of record NZ_JBXWQZ010000002.1, read on the forward strand.
GATTTTCCATTCAAAAGGGGCAAAGGGCGGGGGTGTCTTGGCCATGCCTGCTCCGGGTTTTCTTGTTTGCGGCGACCCTTTCGGCATTTCGCCCAATGGTCAAGCCGGTTGTCACCCTGAACCGGTTCCTCAGCCTGAATGAGCCGAATCGTTTCGGGACATGACCAAAATACATGTGCAAAACAGGTGTCTTTCAATTCGGGCGCTACACCATGAGTTGTGAAGCGCATCACAGACAGAAGGTGATTGTTTCAGGTATGACGTTAATCATCGCGCATCGTGAGCCACTGAATCGTAAAGGCAACAATAAGTGCGAAATTTTATTACTCTTTTTGATTATTTTCAGAAACTTTGCCACCCTGACCATGGGGGAACACATTTAAAGAGCGGGGGTCGCTCAATGAATTTACAAATTTCAACCAATGGTGCGGGTGCAATTTCGACCCGTCAGGCTTCAACAGAATTAGATTGTGAAACCGCAGCCTTGCTGCGCGCGGCCATTCGGCCAATCTTTGTCACCGCGGCAAGCTGGGGCAATTTGGCAGACATCCTGAAAGACAAAGGATATCGTCTGGTTTTCCGGCAAGGCCGTTTGTGTATCACGGATCGGGCAACTGATGCGCGGATTTGCGGATTGCGCTTTCTGGATATCGAGTTTCGCGAACTGATCAGCCGCCTTGGCCGTCCGATTGTTGTGGCGACAGGTGACGGAGCCAACGGAGACGTCCTGGCCGAGCGCCCGACGTCGGATCAAAACTGAGAACCGACCGACTGACGCGGTCGGTATTCAGGTAGCTTGGGAAGGGCCGCCAGGTCTGAGCCTCCGGCACCCCATCCAGATCACAGGGTGAGTTTCAACACCACCTCGCAGCAGCAACTGATGGTCGCTTATGCGATCCGCTGGTAAATCTCAGCAACTTTGGTAACGGCCGCCTCGGGGCTCAGTTCCTCGTTTTCGCCAGTGCGGCGACAGGTCAGTTCAACCACACCATTCTTCAGACCACGCGGGCCAACCGTGATGCGCCAGGGCAAACCGATCAGGTCCATCGTGGCGAATTTGCCGCCAGCACGTTCATTGCGGTCGTCATAGAGCGGTTCCAGACCCAAAGCCGTCAGCGCCGTGTAGATCTTGTCACAAGCTGCATCGGCTTCGTCATCGCCCTGCTTGAGGTTGACGATACCGCAATGGAACGGGGTCACGCCCTCGGGCCAGATGATGCCTTTATCGTCATGGCTGGCCTCGATGATGGCTCCTACAAGGCGGCTGACACCGATACCATGGCTGCCCATGTGAACCGGAACCGGTTTGCCATCCGGGCCTTGGACAGTTGCGCCCAAGGGATCGGAGTATTTGGTGCCAAAGTAGAAGATTTGGCCCACCTCAATGCCGCGAGCCACGCGGCGGCGTTCTTCGGGGATCTGGTTGAACAGCGCCTCGTCATGGGTTTCATCAGTGCGGGCGTATTTCGAAGTGAACTCTTCCAGAATGGCCTGACACTGTTCGCGGTTGTCATAATCGATTTCACGATCGCCAAAGGTCAGGTCGGTGACGGCGCTGTCATAGAAAACCTCGGATTCACCGGTATCGGCCAGAACCAGAAACTCATGCGTGTCATCGCCACCGATGGGGCCTGAATCGGCGCGCATCGGAATCGCCTGAAGTCCCATCCGTTCATAAGTGCGCAGATAGCTGACCAGATGGCGGTTATAGGCGTGCAGCGCATCTTCCTTGGTCAGGTCGAAGTTGTATCCGTCCTTCATATAGAACTCGCGCCCCCGCATCACGCCAAAACGCGGGCGGATTTCATCGCGGAACTTCCACTGGATCTGGTAGAGCGTCAGCGGCAGGTCCTTGTAGCTGCTGACGTGGCCGCGGAAAATATCGGTCACCAGTTCTTCGGCTGTGGGCGTGAACAGCATGTCGCGGTCATGACGGTCCTTCATCCGCAGCATCTCTTGACCGTAGTCATCATAGCGCCCGGATTCACGCCACAGATCCGCCGACTGGATTATAGGCATCTGAATCGCGATGTGACCGGCCCGCGCCTGTTCTTCGTGGACGATGTTTTCCAGCTTGCGCAGCACTTTGAAGCCCAGCGGCAACCAGGAATATATCCCGGCAGAGGCCTGCTTGATCATCCCTGCACGCAGCATCAGCCGGTGGCTGACGATCTGAGCCTCGGACGGGGTTTCCTTGAGAACGGGCAGAAAGTAACGGCTCAGGCGCATGGAAGGACCTTCAAAGGTAAGAATTCGACTGAACAGGTGATTATGCCAAAGCCCCGCCGGGGGCAATCGCGCATTGGTGTTGTCCGACCTTGTGGCAGTCGGTTTTTTGATTGACCCTCCAATCGGGACTGACAAGGTAGCGGAAACGCAAATCTCATGAGGCGCTGATGCAAACCATTCAGGAACCCGCACGCCAAATCCCCGTCATTCATCAAACCGATGTTCTGGTCGTCGGTTCCGGCCCCACCGGGTTGGCCGCAGCGCTTGCAGCGGCACGTGCGGGGGCCGAGGTATCTTTGGTTGATCGGTTCGGCTGCATGGGCGGCAATATCACTGCCGTCGGCGTCGAAGGATTTGCCTGGTACCGGCACGAGCAAACCGTCGAGGCAGGTGGCATCGGGATGGAGTTTGAAACCCGCGCCAAGGAGATGGGAGCCGCCGTTCCGGAAAGCCAGTCCCTGAGCTATGAGCTGGACAGCGAAGGCTTCAAACTGGTGGCCGACAAGCTGGTCGAAGAAGCGGGCGTGCATCCGATGTTGCATCGGCAATTCGTGTCCCCGATCCTGGAAGGCGACCGGATCACCGGTGTCATCACAGAATCCAAGGCCGGGCGCGAAGCGATTTTGGCCAAGGTCGTCATCGATGCCACCGGCGACGCGGATGTGGCCCATCGCGCGGGTGCGCCGACCCACAAAACTCCGCGCGAGGACATGATGGCGGCCTCGGTCATGTTTCACCTGGCGGGCGTCGACAAGCGGGCCTTTATGGAAGGTGTAAAAGCTGACCCGCAGACCTACAAGGATTGGGGCGGCGGCGGAGAGTGGAACATTGAGACCTCGGGTAAAGAGGACGACATGTTCTCACCCTTCGTGCACAAACCGTTCCAGCAAGCAATCGATCAGGGGCTGATCCCGCCGCATCTGAACACCATCGCCGGCACCTGGGGCGCGATGCATGACACGGGCGAGCTGACATACATGAACCTCATCCATCTGGCCGAGGTTGACGGCACCGATCCCGACAGCCTGACGCGCGGCGAGATTGAAGGTCGCCGCCAGACCATGCTGGCCATCGAGGCGCTGCGACGGTTCATGCCCGGTTGCGAAAACGCACGTTTGCGGAATTTCGGTATGACCATCGGCATCCGCGACACCCGCAAGATCGACGCGGTCTACAACATGACCGAAAACGATGCCCGCCATCAGGGCCGGTTCGAGGATACGATCGGCATCTATCCCGAGTTCATCGACGGCTATGGCATCCTGATCCTGCCAACTACGGGACGGTACATGCAAATCCCCTATCGGTCGATGCTGCCCAAGGGCATCAAAGGCCTGCTGGTTGCAGGACGGTCGCATGGCGCGGACCGGGTGGCACATGCCGCAACCCGAAACATGGCTTGTTGCGCGGTCATGGGTCAGGGCGCGGGCATCGCCGCTGCGGTCTCACTGAAAAGCAATCAGGAGCTGGACCAGCTGAATCTGGCACCGGTTCGCGCTGAATTGCAACGCCAGGGGGTGAGGATTCACTGATGGACAGTATCCCAACGATTGATATCGCGCCTTTGACTGCCCCGGGAACCGCAGCCTATGACGCGACGGTCCGTGACATCCTTGCGGCCTGTCAGGGGATCGGCTTTTTGTCGATCACCGGGACAGGCGTATCCCGGCAGACCGTGGATCAGGTACGCCAGATCACCCGAGAGATTTTTGCCGTCGATGACGCGCAAAAATGGGATCAGGCCATCACCCGCGCCAACTATCGCGGCTATATACCCATGGGGTTCTTCACACCCAATGATGGCTCGGGCAAGGCCGACAAGTACGAGGGGTACAAACTGCATCACGAGGTCGCAGCAGACGACCCGGTGCGTGAGGATTGCGCGTTATACGGGCCAAACATCTGGCCCGACGGTGTACCCGGTGCGAAAGAGGTCATTCTGGGTTACTGGCGGCAACTGGATCGCGTCACCGATCTGTTGCTGGGCGCGTTAGAGGCGGGACTGGATCTGAAAGCCGACGCGCTGCGCAGTGCATTCCGGGCCCCGATGACCAACATGACCCTGCTGCATTACCCGCCACAGGCCGAGGATGAGGCAGGCTATGGCATCCATCCGCACAAGGATACTGACGCATTGACCATCATTGCCCCCGATCCGGTGGGCGGGCTTGAGGTGCAGACCCGCAGCGGCGGCTGGATCACGCCCGACTGCCCGCCCGGTGGTTTCGTGGTGAATATCGGTGACATGCTGGAGCTGTGGTCGGGCGGGCGGTTGAAATCCACGCCGCATCGGGTTGTGAACCGATCGGGGCGGGAACGGTATTCTTTTCCCTATTTCGCGGTGCCCCGTCACGACATCGTCGTCGCGCCTTTGCTGCCGCCCCTGCCCGGCTTTGACCGTCCGGCGGTTCATTGTGGTCACTGGTCGGCCGAGATTTGGCGCACGAACTGGCCCGATGAGACCGCCACCGAAGACACACCTGAATTGGGAACCTTGCGCGGCTGACCCCTGCAAACCCAAGCGCCATGAACCGCTTGCATCATGGGCTTTGATGCGCCAAGAACACCTGCAAGGGCCTGAACAAGGGGATCGCCATGGCTTTGCCGGTTAAGGATCAGCTGAGATACTGGAGCATCGCCGCTGCGGTTTTCGTGTTGATCCTGTGGGCCCTTGGGGATGTCTTGCTGCCTTTTGTCATCGGCGGGGCCATTGCCTATTTCCTGGATCCGGTCGCTGACCGGCTGGAGCGGTTGAGCCTGTCGCGTATGGCCGCCACGGCAGTCATCACGGTCGTCGGTGTTCTGGGGTTTGTACTGGCAATTCTGATGGTAGTCCCTGCGCTGATCACCCAGTTGCTGGATCTTGTCGATGTACTGCCCGATCTGTTCAAACAGTTGCGCAGTTTCATAGAAAAACAGTTCCCGTCATTGCTTGACCGGGACTCGAGCACGCACGCGATGCTGGTGTCCTTTGGCGAAACGCTGAAATCCAAGACCGGCGACGTTATGCAGACGCTGCTGACCTCGCTGGGCTCCGCGATCAACATCGTTGTTCTGTTGGTCATTGTGCCGGTCGTTGCCGTTTACTTGCTGTTGGACTGGGATCGCATGACCGCCCGCATCGGAGAGCTGCTGCCACGTGACCACGCCCCCATCATCAGGCGGCTGGCCGGAGAGATCGACGCGGTTCTGGCCTCGTTCGTGCGCGGCATGGGAACGGTCTGCTTGATCCTTGGCAGCTATTACGCGGTCGCACTGATGCTTGCTGGCCTGCAATTCGGTCTGATTGTGGGCTTTATCGCGGGCTTGGTCACGTTCATTCCCTATCTGGGCGCCCTTATCGGAGGCTCGCTGGCCATCGGGCTTGCGCTGTTTCAGTTCTGGGGCGACTGGGCTCATATCGGGCTTATCGCGGGTATCTTTGCCATTGGGCAGGTCACCGAGGGCAATTTCCTGACACCCAAGCTGGTCGGCAGCTCTGTCGGGCTGCATCCAGTCTGGTTGCTGCTGGCCCTGTCGGTCTTTGGCGCGCTGTTCGGCTTCGTCGGCATGCTGATCGCTGTCCCGGTCGCCGCGGCATTGGGCGTGTTGGCCCGCTTTGCCACATCGCTATACCTCGACAGCAGATTGTACACTGGTCTTGAAGGTCTGGATCAGGAAACCGAGTAAATGGCCCGACAACTCAGCTTTGATCTGCCCGCCAAAACTGCGCTCGGGCGAGAGGATTTCTTTGTGTCACCGGCCAATGCGCTGGCGGTGGCAATGATCTCGGCCACGTCATGGCCCGGCAACAAGCTGGTACTGAGCGGGCCCTCCGGCGCGGGCAAAACCCATCTGGCCCATGTCTGGGCCGCTGAAACCGGCGGGCGTATCCTTCAGGCCAGAGACCTGCGATATGACGATGTGCCAGACCTGGCGCGTATGCCGATCGCGGTCGAAGACGTGCCTTTGATAGCCGGTGATCTCGAGCAGCAAAAAACGCTGTTCCACCTGCATAACCTTGTTCTGGCCGAGGGGCACCCCTTGCTGATGACCGGCCGTCTTGCACCAAAATTCTGGGAGTTGCCGCTGGCCGACCTGCAAAGCCGGGTCGAAGGTGCCCATCACGTCGCACTGGATCCGCCCGACGACGCATTGCTGGGCGCGGTTCTTGCCAAGCTGTTTGTCGACAGGCAGCTCAACCCCGGCCCCGATGTCATCGCCTATCTTGTCAAGCATATGGACCGGCGGTTTGAAAGCGCAGCCGACGTTGTATCCCAACTGGACCAACTGGCCCTGGCAGAAAAACGCGACATTACACGCGCGCTGGCCATTCGCGTACTGAACACGGCCCCGGATGAGGTCGAGACCAATGATTGACCCGCTGACGTCAATTTCGCATCCTCAAACAGGACAATCTGGAAGGCACATGGATCAGACCGTCGAAACCGATATCCCGGACTGGGGAACAATCGGAAAGCCCCTGTTTGACAAACCGGATGCACGGGCACTAGCCCGCGTCGGGGTTGTCGATGTCGGGTCGAACTCGGTCCGGATGGTCATTTTCGACGGGGCGGCGCGATCACCGGCCTATTTCTACAATGAAAAGGTCATGTGCGAACTGGGGGCGGGCCTGTCCGAAACCGGACGACTGAACCAGCGTGGCCGCGACCGCGCCCTGTCGGCCCTACGACGGTTCCAGCACCTGGCAATGGATCTGGATTTGCCCGGTTTGCATGTTGTGGCCACCGCTGCTGTGCGCGAAGCCTCGGATGGGCCCGAGTTCTGCGATCAGGTGCAGGCTGAAACCGGTTTGCAGGTGGCGATCATTGACGGTGACGAAGAAGCCCGCCTGTCGGCGCAGGGTGTCTTGTTGGGGTGGCCCGGAGCTTATGGACTGATCTGCGATATCGGCGGGTCGTCGATGGAATTGGCCGAAATCGGCGGTGGTCAGGTCGGCCGCCGCGTGACCTCGCCGCTTGGGCCGTTGAAACTGCGTGACATCAAAGGCGGGCGACGTGCGCGAAAAGCGCATATCAAGGAAACGATGGAGGATCTGCGCAATCAGATGGGTCAGCAGCGGGACCGTTTATTTCTGGTCGGCGGCAGCTGGCGTGCCTTTGCGCGGCTGGACATGCTGCGGCGGGGCTATCCGCTGAACGTGCTGCATGAATACCGCATGACCACCAAGCAGGTGCGCGAGACGATCAAATACATCGAAAAACACGATAGCGAAAAGCTGCGTGCTCAGGCGGGCGTGTCCAGCTCGCGCATGGCGCTTATCCCTTATGCGATGGATGTTCTGGCGCGGCTGATCCGCACGTTCAAACCCAAGGATATCGCCATCTCAAGCTATGGTATCCGCGAGGGCTTGTTGTATGAGCAGATGCCGCAGGAAGTGCGCGACCGCGACCCGCTGATCGAAGCCAGCCGGTTCTCGGAAGCAAAGGACGCCCGCCTGCCCGGATTTGGCAGCAATCTCTATGATTTTGTCATCCCGCTGTTCAGATCCGCACCGCCCAGCAGGGTGCGCCTGATCAAAGCGGCCTGCCTGCTGCATGATGTAAGCTGGCGCGCGCATCCCGATTATCGAGCCGAGGTGTGTTTCGACAACGTCACGCGCGCCAATCTTGGTGGCTTGAAGCACTCCGAGCGTGTCTTCATCGGATTGGCACTGCAACACCGCTATCGCAACAAGCGGGAAGGCAACCGGTTCTCTCGGCTTTACGAGTTGCTGGACGAAAATAGCCAGAAACAGGCCGAGATTCTGGGCAAGGCCATGCGCTTTGGCGCGATGCTGTGGATGCACAACGATGCCAATATGGGGCAGCTCAAGTTTTTCCCCAAGAAGCGAGAGCTGGAACTGTATCTGCCCGAAACCGCTGCCCCCCTGTTTAGCGAAGTGGCTGAAGCCCGGCTGAACGCTTTGGCAGCGGCGCTGAAATCTCAGACTCGCGTGATTGTCAAAGGCTGACTCTTGAGCGGGTCAGATATCCGTGGGTCCTTCGGGCACCTCGATATCTTGCTTTTCGGGCTGAGAAGGCTCTTGGGGCGGTTTTCTGCGGATAATGATATCGCCATTGGGCAGGATCTCGGGTGGTTCATAAACACTCCAGTCCTTGACCTCAGCCGCCAGTTCGGCAAGTGCCGGGCCCATCTGCTGCAAGAATGACTGCATTGCCGGGCCAAGCTCTTCCGCCAGACCCAGCAAGTTTTCCAATGCCGGTTCCATTTCCTTGCGCAGACCTTCGAAAAACAGTTCGGCCCCCTGCTCCATCAGGGATTTTTCATTGTCTTCCTGCGCCATCGCAGGCGCGGCAAGGAACATTGAGATCGTACCGATCAGCAAAATGCGTGTCATACCTGACATATAAGGCCCGTGTGGCGGGCTGGAAAGGTCACAGTTCAATATCCAGCGTGACCGGAAAATGATCAGAGGCCGTCAAAAGCGCCTGCCGCAATTCCTGTTCAGTCCAACAGGCGGCATCCTGAAACGGGTGCCAGATACGCCAGGACGGGCGATATGCTTGCAGGTCCGCGGTAATCATTATGTAATCCAGCAAAGCGTCCAGAAATTTGCCTTCCTCAGGACGGGCAAAGCGCGCAGTGGCAGGCACCGGGCCGGGCCGAAACCTGTAGGCTGTGACGGCGTTCGGATCGAACAATCCGGCTTGCAGCAACACCTCGACCGACGAGCGGCCAAAGAGGTGTTCAAACTCATCCAGCCCGGGGCCATCGTTCAGATCGCCCAGCAAAATGACAGGCTGTTTTTGCGCAACATGCCATTCGACGCGCCGTGCAAGCCAGATCGCTTGCGCCAGCTGCTTGCGGCGATTGGCAATCGAGATCCGGATCGCCTCGTCCCGCGATTCGGCACCGTGCGGTGCCTTGGATTTCAGATGTGCCCCGATCAGGCGGATGTTGTGCCCGGCTTGCGTCGTCACCGCCAGTTCCATCGGCGGTTTGGAGAACCGCACGACGTCCTCGGTCGCATCAATATCGAGGTCGATTTTGAACACGCCATCGAACCGGGGGGCTGCCGTATCTGCAATATCTCCCTTGGGGTCATGGCGAACACTCAGCACCGTTCTGTCATAGAGCAATGCCAGTTCCTGATGTGTGTCGTTTGCATAGCCCATCACCGCATCAGACGTGCGCAAGTCGAACGCTTCGGCAAAGGTTTGCAGGGCCCGAACCGTGTTCTGGCGTCTGCCGGTGTTGGGCGCCTCGACGATTACAATCGCATCAGCGTCAATTGCGGTCAGCACCTTGGCAATCGCTTCGACCTGCTGCGCTTTGGTGACGTCGTGCCTGCCAGACCAGCTGTCATCGACGATCAGCCTGTCTTTCTGGTCAAACAGATTGGCGAACCATTCGATATTATAAGTCGCCAGCCGCATCTGATCAGGCCCGCGCGCCGTTGATTTCATCCCAGGCACGATTGATGTCGATCATCTTTTTTTCGGCCAGCCGGATCGCCTCTTCGGGGACACCCCGGGCCATCATGGCGTCGGGGTGCGTTTCCCGAACCAGCTGCCGCCAGACCTTGCGAATATCGGGCAGCGGCATGTCATGCGGAACGCCCAGTACCGTATAAGGATCGTTTGGCGCATCGGGGACAAAACGCGCCCGCAGTGCTTTGAACTGCGCGTCGGTTTGTCCGAAGATCTGGCTGACATCTTCGAGAAATGCGTTTTCGTTCGGATGATAGAAACCGTCCGCCATCGCAATGTGAAAAAGCCCCTCCATCAAGTCACACAGGGTTGTGCTGTCTTCCGAGAACATGCGTGCGATCTTGCGCGCGTAGTCCTGATATCCCGCCACGTCCGTACGGGCCATGTTGAAGACTCGGGCTGCACCTTCCTCATCTTCGCGCGCAATCTGAAACACGTCGCGAAAGGCGGTGACCTCATCACGGGTCACCTGACCGTCTGCCTTGGCCATTTTGGCACCCAGTGCGATGACCGCAATCGTAAAGGCCACGGACCGCTCCGGTGGCGAGCGTAGTTTTTCAAAAACTGCGGTCAGGCTTTCGCCTTGGGCAAGCGCGCTCAGCGCATCGGATATGCGGGTCCAGATCGACATGACCGCACCCTAGCGTCACAATTCGGGACTGTCAGGTGCAACAGGTCATTCAGCACCAAGAATTTTCTGCATCAGCACAAGGTCCAGCCGCTGGCCGAACTTAAAGCCGACTTCGGGCATCACCCCGACTTTCGAATAGCCAAGTGCGGCATGAAACGCCTCAGCCCCCGGATTGGCCGAGGATATGCCCGCGACCAGAACATGAACGCCTTGGGATTGCGCGATTTCCTCCAGCTCTGACATCAACGCACGTCCCACCCCTTTGCCCCACGCATCCGGTGACAGCTGGATCGTATGTTCGCATGTTTGCGCATAACCGGGCCCGGTTCGGAAAGGGCCATATGTGGCAAAGCCGATAACGTGGCTGTCGTGCTCGGCAACCAGATAACCAGGCACGCGTGCCTTGATATCTTCGGCAATCTGGGCGGCGCTGCGCTCGTCCGTCGTGAAAGTGACCAAAGTGTCCCGGATGATCGCATTGGTGATCCGGGCAATGGCTGGTGCATCTGACGCTGTGGCCGGGCGAATGTTCATTCCAGCACCCGAAGCCCATGAGCTGTCTCGATCTCTGCCTGCAAAGCCGCGGGGCCGGTGTCGAACACCACATGATCCAGTTCACCCAGTTGACGGGCCAGTGTCAGGGCGTCGGGGTGATAGACAACCAGGCGTCGCAACCGGCACGCGCTGTCCTGCAACATGTTTGCTGGGTGCAGGTCGCCTTTCCATTCGATAAGGGCGGGAAACAGATTGTCGAACGGCAAGCGCCCCGTTGGCGGAACCGCCATGCGCCATTGCAACGCGCCGCGGGTCAGGTCGATGGGCTGTCCGGTACCATCTGGGAAGATCGACAGCGTGGCCTCGATATCCTCGACCCGGCATATCCAGTTCGTCAAACGCGGGCCGCCCTGAAAATTGTCCAGATCGAACCATCGCGGCCTGCCCGGAGGTTGCGCCTGCGGATCGATGGCAATCGCTTCGAGATAGAGCCCATCCCTGAGACCCAGCAGCCTGTTATGTGTCCCGAATTTTTCGTGTTTCCCACCGGGTTGCAGCGCAACGCCAAGCGCCTGTTCGATATGCGCAGACGCTTCTTCAAGCGTTTCGCCCGCGACGGCCAGATGATCGAGTAACATGCGCACCCTCCTGCGAAAAACGACCGGCCCCGAAGGGATCCGGTCGCATGTTTTCGCCATTGGCGCGGGATCACAAGAGCTTTCGTTGAAAGTCTTGCCTTGGGTCAGGGCCGTGCTTGGCGGATCAGGCGCAGAATGTCCTGAGCGGCCTCGGGAATGTTGGTGCCCGGACCAAAGATGGCTTTAACCCCGTGGTCATATAGGAACTGGTAATCCTGCTGCGGGATCACCCCGCCACAGATCACGATGATATCGTCGGCCCCTGCTTTCTTCAGCTCTTCCACCAGCTGCGGTGCCAGTGTTTTATGCCCCGCCGCCTGCGAGGAAATGCCGACCACATGCACGTCATTGTCCACCGCGTCCTGCGCGGCCTCGGCAGGTGTCTGGAACAGCGGGCCAACGTCCACATCAAAACCGATATCAGCAAAGGCCGTGGCGATAACCTTGGCACCGCGATCATGCCCGTCCTGCCCCATCTTGACCACCAGCAGACGGGGGCGGCGACCCTCGGCCTCGGCAAAGTCCTCGATGGATTTCTGGATCGCGGCAAAGCCTTCGTCGCCCTCATAAGCAGCACCATAGACACCGGCCAAGGTTTTCACCTCGGCGCGGTGGCGGCCGAATTCTTTCTCCATTGCCATGCTGATCTCTCCTACGGATGCACGGGCGCGGGCGGCTTCGACCGCAGCGGCCAGCAGGTTTCCGCCCTCTTGGGCGGTCTTGGTCAGGGCGTCCAGCGCGGCTTGGCACGCGGCTTCATCACGGGTCGCGCGAATGCGTTCCAGCCGCGCCACCTGCGCCTCGCGAACGGCGACGTTGTCGACATCCAGAATGTCGATCGGGTCTTCCTGTTCCTTGCGGTATTTGTTGACGCCGACGATCACTTCGTCGCCCCGGTCAATCATGGCCTGACGGCGGGCTGCGCTTTCCTCGATGCGCAGCTTGGGCATACCCGAGGCAACGGCCTTGGTCATGCCACCCATTTCCTCGACCTCTTGCATCAGGGCCCAGGCTTTTTCGACCAGTTCATTGGTCAGGCTTTCGACATAGTAAGAACCTGCCAGCGGATCGACCACATCAGTCACACCGGTTTCTTCCTGAAGTACAAGCTGCGTGTTTCGCGCGATGCGGGCCGAGAAATCGGTGGGCAGCGCAATTGCCTCGTCCAGAGCATTTGTATGAAGCGACTGGGTGCCACCCAGAACTGCACTCATCGCTTCATAGGCGGTACGGATGACGTTGTTGTAAGGGTCTTGTTCCTGAAGCGAAACGCCGGAAGTTTGGCAATGGGTGCGTAGCATCTTTGAACGTTCGGACTTTGCCCCAAACTCGGTCATTACCCGGTGCCAGAGCGTGCGTGCGGCGCGCAGTTTGGCGATCTCCATGAAGAAATTCATGCCGATGGCGAAGAAGAACGACAAACGGCCCGCGAACTTGTCCACGTCCATTCCGGCCTCAGTCGCGGCACGGACGTATTCGCGCCCATCGGCCAGCGTATAGGCCAGTTCCTGAACAAGGTTCGCCCCGGCCTCTTGCATGTGATAGCCCGAGATCGAGATCGAGTTGAACTTGGGCATCTCATTCGACGTGTATTCGATGATGTCCGAGATGATCTTCATCGACGGTTCAGGCGGGTAGATATAGGTGTTGCGCACCATGAATTCTTTCAGAATGTCGTTCTGAATGGTGCCGGAAAGGACAGACTTGTCGTGACCCTGTTCTTCACCCGCAACGATGAAACTTGCCAGGATCGGAACAACCGCGCCATTCATGGTCATCGAGACCGAGACCTTGTCCAGCGGGATGCCGTCAAACAGGATCTTCATATCCTCGACACTGTCGATCGCAACGCCTGCCTTACCGACATCGCCAACAACGCGCGGGTGATCACTGTCATAGCCGCGATGTGTCGCCAGATCGAAGGCAACCGAAACGCCTTGCTGGCCTGCTGCCAAGTTGCGTCGGTAAAACGCGTTCGACTCCTCGGCGGTTGAGAAACCCGCATATTGGCGGATCGTCCACGGACGCCCGGCATACATCGTGGCCTTGACACCACGGGTAAACGGTCCAAATCCCGGCAAAGACCCCATATGAGGCAGATCGGCGGTGTCTTCCTGGGTGTAAAGCGGTTTGACCGCGATACCTTCCAGCGTTTCCTTGGTCAGGTCGTCCAACGGACGTCCGCGCAGCTCTTTCTCGGCAAGCGCTTTCCAGTCCTTCGTGTCGGTCATTTCGATTTCCTCTCGTCAATACGGATGGCGGTCGCTGAAAGCGTCCGCGCCAAAGTCCTGCACTTGGCCTGTTCATTCAGGTGCAAGCGCGAAAATGTGGTCACCCGGCGCAAATCGCCGGTCGCAATCGCGGGCACAGGGGCTATATTCGAAAGAACAGGAGGCCACATGACACGCACGCTTGCCTTTGTTTTCTCGGCACTAATCCCTCTGGCTGCCCTAGCGGCAGACGGAACCGCGCCGTCTGATGACAGTTTTGTCCGCCCGGTGGGTGAAAGTGAACTCAGCGAGTTCTTGTGGGTCAAACGCCCCATCGTGGTTTTTGCTGACACGCCTGCCGATCCGCGGTTCCAGCAGCAGATCGATATGCTTGTCGCAGAAGAAGCAGCCATGCGCGACCGCGATGTCATCGTGCTAACAGACACGGACCCGTCTGCCCGGTCCCCGATCCGGACCAAACTGCGGCCGCGTGGTTTCCAGATGGTGTTCGTCGACAAGGACGGTGTGGTCAAATTGCGCAAACCCAGCCCGTGGAGCGTGCGTGAGATTGGCAGATCTATCGACAAGACCCCCCTGCGCGAACGCGAGATTCGCGACCGGCGCGAAGGGGGCTGAATGCTTTCGCCACACCTAATGGCCCCGGCGCGATGCGCCGGGAACGTTGGAATGTATATCGAAAGCGCCAACATGGTCACTCGAACTCGATGATCACGTCGTCCACAGCAAGGCTGTCACCGGGGCCTGCATTGACTTTGGCCACCACGCCCCTCTTTTCGGCACGCAGGATGTTTTCCATCTTCATCGCCTCAATCGTGCAAAGCGCCTGACCTTCCTGCACTTCCTGCCCCACTTCGACATCGACCTTCACGACTAGGCCCGGCATTGGGCAGAGCAGCAACTTCGAGGTATCAGGCGGCAGTTTTTCCGGCATCAGTTTGGCCAGTTCCGCCTGCCGTGGGCGGCGCACATGCACTTTCATGTCAGCGCCCCGGTTGCGAACACGGAACCCGCCCGAGACCTTGCCGATTTTCAGAACCAGCGGGCTGCCATCCACGTCCAGAACCGCCAGCTGATCGCCCGGCGTCCAGTCCGAGGCGACACGCAGGGACGGTCCGTCCTCAAACTTGACCGTTGACCCCTCTTTGTCGGCGTTGACCTGCACGGCGAACTCCTGACCCTGCAATGTCACAACCCAGCGCTTGCCTACTTTGCGTTCGTGATTGTCCATCCGCCCCGACACGCGAGTGCGCCGGATTTCGGCGACGCGGTGCATGGCCGCGCAGGAAGCAGCAATCCGGCGCAGATCAGCTTCGGGCAGCGTGACGCCCTCGAACCCGTCTGGGTATTCTTCAGCGATAAAGGCCGTTGTCATGTCACCGCTGACAAACTTTGGGTGATCCATCACTGCCGACAGGAACGGCAGGTTGTGACCGATGCCTTCCACTTCGAAACTGTCCAGCGCCACGCGCATCGCCTCGATAGCTTTTTCGCGGGACGGCGCCCAGGTGCAGAGTTTGGCGATCATCGGGTCGTAATACATGCTGATCTCGCCGCCTTCGTAGACGCCGGTATCGTTGCGCACGGCGGTTTCGCCTTCTGGTGCTTCACCCTGCCATTTGCCGTTGATCAGCAACGGACCAGCCGCGGTTTCCTGCGGCGGGCGATACCGGGTCAGACGACCGATCGACGGCAGGAAGTTGCGATACGGGTCTTCCGCATACAGACGGTTTTCAATCGCCCAGCCGGTCAGGGTCACGTCATCCTGCGTTATCGAAAGCTTTTCACCCGCTGCGACACGGATCATCTGCTCGACCAGATCGACGCCGGTGATCAGTTCCGTAACAGGGTGTTCCACCTGCAGGCGCGTGTTCATTTCGAGGAAGTAGAAGTTCTTGTCTCCGTCCACGATGAACTCGACCGTACCTGCACTTGCGTAGTTCACGGCCTTGGCCAGAGCGACAGCCTGTTCACCCATCGCCTTGCGGGTTTCGGGATCAAGGAAGGGTGACGGCGCCTCTTCCACCACTTTCTGATTCCGGCGCTGGATCGAGCATTCACGCTCACCCAGGTAAATGCCATTTCCGTGACTGTCGCACAGAACCTGAATTTCGATATGGCGCGGCTGAGTTACGAATTTTTCGATGAAGATCCGGTCATCTCCGAACGAGTTTGCGGCTTCGTTCTTGGACGACTGAAAGCCTTCGCGTGCCTCTTCATCGCTCCACGCGATGCGCATGCCCTTACCACCGCCACCGGCGCTGGCCTTGATCATGACCGGATAACCGATTTCGTTCGAGATCTTGACCGCCTCGTCCGCGTCCTCGATCAGCCCCATGTAACCCGGAACCGTCGAAACTCCGGCCTCCTGTGCGATCTTCTTCGAAGTGATCTTGTCGCCCATGCTTTCGATTGCACCAACAGGGGGACCGACAAAGGCGACACCTTCGGCCTCGAGCGCCTCGGCGAACTTCGAATTTTCCGACAGGAAGCCATAGCCGGGATGAACCGCCTGCGCGCCGCTTTTGCGGATGGCATCCATGACCTTGTCGATCACAATGTAGGACTGGTTCGCCGGGGGCGGACCGATATGCACGGCTTGGTCGGCCATCGACACATGCAACGCGTTCTTGTCCGCGTCCGAATAAATGGCAACGGTGCCGATACCCATCTTGCGGGCGGTCTTGATGACCCGGCAGGCGATCTCGCCCCGATTGGCGATCAGGATCTTATTGAACATGAAACGTCCTTTGGCTTGGTGTTCCGGAAACGCAAAACGCCGCCGCAGGGAACGATCCCCACGACGGCGTGATGCGCGATGATGGCTGAGGCGCCAGGCGCCCCGAAAGATTTGCGTTAGTTACAGGTGTTCTGCGTCTTGCAGTACAGCACGTTGCCCGCTGCGCCGACAGCCGCGCCAAACAGCGGGTCGGCATTGAGGACCGCGGCCCCCACAGCCCCGGCACCGCCGCCGAGGATTGCCTGTTCGCCCGTGGTGTCACCGCACGCGGCCAGACCAGCACAGGTCGCCGCAACAAGGATGAGTTTCGAGAATCGCATTGTGTCTGCCCTTTTAGGTTTCTTGGTTCGTTTAGGGCCAGATGCGCGAAATGCGGCTTGTTATTCAATATCAATGGGGTTGCAGGCAGGTTTTGTGCGGGATTTCGCCACTTTTTGGCTGCGCGGCCCACAAAGAAAAACGCGGACAGGTCTATGTGGGGAACACAAGCCTGCCCGCGCAAGGAAGGGGTACGGAATAGTAGGTGCATGTGCGGCGCAGGCAAAGTAGAGCCGCACGGCCCATTCAGATTGCACGGCACAATCCGTTGGGCAAACACAGTATTGTTTCCCAAGGGCAACTCGGCTGGTTTCTGCCCAAGCCGCAACATGGCGCGCAACTTCGTGCCGACAGCATTCATGGGAATTACCAGCGCGATAGACCCGTTCACCGTCACAGTTTCGTGACGAAAGGGGCCGCTTCCGATGTTTTCTGCGACTGCAACATCACGAATCGCCGCTACTGCACAGGCGAAGGAATTCCCTCGCAGCAGTGCGTTAGATGACAGGTTCAAGACGCCGTGATTCAAGAAGCCGAAAAAGGCACATTTTCTTGAGAAATCAGACGGTTCTATTCTCTTTCTCGTGATTTCCAAAGATTTCTGCTGCGTGAAACGGTCCTTGGGCACACTCGCACTCAAAGGAACACCCACATGACTATGACTAGAAAAAAGGCACTCCTGCTCGCTGCCTCTGCGCTCAGTGTGACTGGCACGTTTGCTTTCGCTCAGGACGCCCAGACCCAGGCTGAACTCGACGCTTTGCGCGCACGGATCGAGGCGCTGGAAGCCGGCAAAAGCAGCCCCGCCAACGGAGATTTCCGCATCGGCAACACCGTTCTGGACATTTACGGATACGTGAAGGCCGATTTCTTTTATGACTTCGACTACGATCAGGGGGATACAGCGTTCGTGAATGTTATCGGCGAACCCTCGGCCGCGACCGACGGCACCTTCGGGGCAACCGTTCGCCAATCTCGGATCGGACTGCGTACCACCACCCCAAGCGGGATCGGTGACATTGGCGGACAGCTTGAGCTTGACCTGTTCGGTTCCGGTGGCACGGCTGAATTGCGCATACGCCATGCCAACATCACCATTGGCGACCAGTTCCTGATCGGTCAGTATTGGACAAACTTCCAACCATTGGACACCTACCCGACCACCGTCGAATTCAACGGCCCGGTGGGTATCGCATTCGCCCGTGTCCCGCAGTTGAGATACACTGGGCAGCTTGGCAGCAATGCACAGTTTGCGGTCTCGATCGAAGAGAACGTGAGCGGGTCGAATTCCGATGATCCCGTCCTGACGGCCTCGGCGGAGTATAACGACGGCACATATATTGCCCGTGGAGCCGTTTTGTACGGCAAAGCCAATTCCGGCAATGTCGAAGTGGATCAGACGGGCTTTACGTTGTCGGGCGGCATTCGCCCCTGGCAAGGTGGATTGTTCCAGGTCAACTACGTCACTGGTGAGGCGCTTGGGCCATACCTGATCGGTCTCGGCGATGCCATTGTCGGAGGACAGGCCAACGATGTGGATGGCTATACCGTGGAATTCAGGCAGGACCTCAGCCCGAAGTTGAACGTTGGCATTTCCTATGGTCGCGAGAGTTATGATCTGCCGACCTCGACCGGCACCCTGTCCTTCACCGAGCTGGAAACGATCCATGTCAACGCGTTCTACAAGGCGACAGACAGTCTGACGCTCAGCGCCGAGTATATCTATGGCGAGCGGAACGACGCGCCCACCGGCAGAACCTTTGATGGCAGCCGTGTTCAGCTTGCGGCGCAGTTGAACTTCTGAGACCACACACAAATCCTGCCCGGTTTCGGGCAGGATCTTCCCGAAACCGGCAGTGATTGGCTTATGTACGGCTGCGAATATCACAATCAGTCCATCCCGTCGATGATGTCCGGGAAGGATGCGCGCGCAGCGTCTACGTCGATGACAAGCAAGGCATCATAGCTGGCCGGATCAAAGGGGTCTTCTGCCGGAATGACTTCGCGCCCGAACAGCCAGCTCAAACGCCCGGCATCCAGATTGCCCCGTTCGAACGGCTGGTCACCGAAATGGGTCCAAAGGGCTTCCATGAACGCAATATCAGCGCGCTTGTCCGCAGGTTTACGATCCCGAAACCGCTCCCGCCGCGTTAACGGTGTAACGCCCTTTGGGTTGGCGCGACGAATGGTGAACTGAAAGTCTGTGCCTGAAAGGCGACCGGGAAAACCACGATGCTTCAGCATGAAAGGCCCCCTTGTGTCATACTTGCAGACAAAAGCAATTCGAGCCCGAAAAGGGATGGGGTCATGATGCGCACCTCCAAAGCCGCACAGTTGGTCTGAGATGCTTTGTACTCATGGATTCCTGCGTTCATGGTCAAAGCCCCTCCCAGATACACTGGGACTGCTCCAGCCGGTAGGCCTCAAAAAACTGGGTCGCATCAGGGGCGGCATCACCAAACTCAACCGGGCGATCGGACAAAGAGATCACGACCCGCGCCGGCTGCAATTCATGCTGCGCGACATATGGAACGGCCAGAATCTGGCACAGGTGCTCCATATCCTTCGACGCCACATCATACCCGATCCGCCCCACTGACGCGCCTATTCTGGGCGCGATGAAGCGAAAGCGCAGCCAAAGCTCGCCAGGATTGTTGTCCAGCAGGACATCGCTCAGTTGCACTGGCTGGCCCGACGGCACCGGCAGCAACGTATCGGTGTCCGCAAAAGCTGGATGGCTGAAGGTGAGAGCAATCAGACAAATGGCGCGGCCCCGGACCCACCAGCGGCGAGCTCCTCCTTCCGGGGTCGCGCGCGCAGTACGATTGGTCTGCGCGGTTCTATGTCTGACGGGTCGGATCATTCTACTATTTGCCGGTTTTTGTCAATTCCGCCTCAATTTGAGGGAGTATTAGCCTCGGAGCCGCTGTGACGGTCAAAGATTGAGCGGGGCAGATCACCCCGCCCCCAGAAGGATCACAGCGGGATATTGTCGTGCTTTTTCCACGGGTTTTTCAGTTGTTTGCCGCGCAAGCTGGCAAATGCCCGGGACACACGTCGGCGGGTCGAATGCGGCATGATCACCTCATCGATGAAGCCGCGCTCGGCTGCCACGAAGGGATTTGCAAATCGGTCTTCGTAATCCTTAGTGCGAGACGCAATCTTGTCCGCATTGTCCAGATCGGCGCGATGAATGATCTCGGTCGCCCCTTTGGCCCCCATGACCGCGATTTCGGCGGTGGGCCAGGCATAGTTGAAATCACCGCGCAAATGCTTGGAGGCCATAACGTCATAAGCACCGCCATAAGCCTTTCGGGTAATCACCGTAACCTTCGGAACGGTCGCCTCACCATAAGCAAAGAGCAACTTGGCCCCATGCTTAATGACACCGCCATATTCCTGGCTTGTTCCCGGAAGGAAGCCAGGAACGTCGACCAGTGTCAGGATCGGGATTTCGAAACAGTCACAGAAGCGTACAAAGCGCGCAGCCTTACGTGACGAGTCGATATCCAGACACCCGGCCAGCACCATCGGCTGATTTGCGACGACGCCAACGGTCTGACCTTCCAACCGGATGAACCCGGTAATGATGTTCTTGGCAAAATCTTCCTGAATTTCATAGAAATCGCCTTCATCCGCTACTTTGGCGATGAGTTCCTTCATGTCGTAGGGGGTGTTCGGATTCTCTGGGATAAGAGTGTCCAGCGAAGCCTCGATCCGGCCGGGTTCGTCAAAGAACGGGCGCACGGGCGGCTTTTCGCGGTTGTTGAGGGGCAGGAAGTCCACCAGGCGCCGCACCTCGGCCAAAGCTTCGACGTCGTTTTCGAACGCGCCATCAGCGACCGAGGATTTCTTGGTATGGGTCGAAGCCCCGCCCAGTTCCTCGGCAGTCACCACTTCGTTAGTTACGGTCTTCACCACATCCGGGCCAGTCACGAACATGTAAGAGGTGTCTTTGACCATGAAGATAAAGTCGGTCATCGCCGGGCTATACACTGCACCACCGGCACAGGGGCCCATGATTACACTGATCTGCGGCACCACGCCCGAAGCCATAATGTTGCGCTGGAACACTTCGGCATAACCTGCCAGCGAAGCCACACCTTCCTGAATGCGCGCGCCGCCCGAATCGTTGATGCCAATCACTGGCGCACCGTTCTGCACCGCCATGTCCATAATCTTGCAGATCTTCTGAGCATGGGTTTCTGACAGCGATCCGCCAAAGACGGTAAAATCCTGGCTGAATACATAAACCATGCGCCCGTTGATCGTGCCCCAGCCGGTGACGACACCGTCACCCGCAGGCTTTTGTTTTTCCATCCCGAAATCGGTGCAGCGGTGGCTGACGAACATGTCAAACTCTTCAAAGCTGCCCTCGTCCAGCAGCAGTTCGATCCGTTCACGCGCGGTCAGCTTGCCGCGTGCGTGCTGGGCATCGATCCGTTTCTGCCCACCCCCCAGACGTGCGTTATCACGACGGGCTTCCAATTCGGAAAGAATGTCTTTCATGACGACTATCCCCTTATTAATTTGCCGGGACCCTACCTGCTTGGGCCGCTCATCCAAAGCTATTTTCGGCAAATTTGCAAAATTTCAGCAACAGTAATTTGGATAACTGCAAAACTGCGAATTTTCACGAGTAATTCTGCGAATGACTGGCAATCCGAAAATCCACGGCTATACATGTGAACCATGCAGTTCAGCTCTGACGCGGTCCACCGGACACCACCCACATTGGCGACGCTTGTTTTACTCTCGGGCCTGTCCGCCCTGAGCATGAACCTGTTTCTGCCCAGCCTGCCAAACATGGCCGAGTATTTCGAAACCGATTACAAGGTCATGCAGCTGTCGATTGCGCTTTATCTGCTGATCAATGCCATTCTGCAAATTCTCATAGGTCCAATAGCGGATCAGGCAGGTAGACGACCGGTTTTGCTTTGGGGCCTAGGCCTGTTCCTGATGGCAACCCTGGGATGCATCTTTGCCCCCAATGCTACGGTTTTTCTGGCGTTCAGGATGTGTCAGGCGGTTGTGGTCGTCGGTATGGTTCTCAGCCGCGCTGCGGTGCGGGATATGTACGATCAGGATCAAGCTGCTTCGATGATCGGTTATGTGACGATGGGCATGGCCGTGGTTCCAATGATTGGCCCTGCCATCGGCGGCTTGCTGGAAGTGAGTTTTGGTTGGAAAGCGAATTTCTGGCTGCCCTTTGCCGTAGGTCTGCTGACTTTGGCACTGACCTATTCGGACTTTGGGGAAACATCAGCAAAAAGCGGTAAAACGCTTGTCCAGCAATTCAAGGAATACCCCGAACTTCTAACCTCGCCACGGTTCTGGGGGTACTCACTGGCTTGCGCCTTCTCTTCGGGTTCGTTTTTCGCCTACCTCGGCGGCGCACCGTTCATTGGCACAGAACTGTTCGGCTTGAGCGCGGCACAGGTTGGCATTTATTTTGGCGCACCTGCGGTTGGGTATTTTGTAGGTAACTTTATGAGTGGGCGGTTTTCAGTACGGTTCGGCGTGAACCGCATGGTGCTGTGGGGAAGCCTGTTCAATGCGTTTGGCGTCGCTGTATCGGCATTGCTGTTTTTAGCGGACCGCGGAACCGCACTTAGTTTCTTTGGGTTCATGACATTTGTGGGCGTCGGCAATGGCATGGTCATCCCCAACGCAACCTCGGGCGCGCTATCAGTGCGCCCTCACCTGGCTGCAACCGCCTCGGGCCTGAGTGGCGCCATCATGTTAGGCGGCGGCGCCGGGCTGAGCGCGCTGGCAGGTGCCTTGCTGACGCGTGAAACCGGCGCGATGCCGCTGCTTTGGCTGATGCTGGCAACAGCCGTTCTGGCGATCGTCGCAATTTCAACTGTCGTACGAAGAGAACGGCAATTGGGGCTGTAACCGCTTGCTCCAATTATTTTGCAAAGTTATCCTCGGCAATTGGAAAACTTGCAAAGGCACCCTATGGCCACCCAAAAGCTCTATGCGGGCGCGAAACTGCGCGAAATGCGTACGCGCCTGACTCTGACGCAGCGCGAATTTGCCGCCAAACTGGGCGTTTCACTGCCCTACCTGAACCAGATGGAGAACAACAACCGGCCGATCTCGACCACGGTTGTGCTGGCTCTGGCGCAGGAATTCGGAATGGATGTTACCGAACTCAGCACCGGCGACAGCGAACGTCTTGTTTCAGACATGCGCGAGGCGCTGGCCGATCCTGTTTTTTCGGACATTCAGCCCCCACTGGCCGATCTGCGCCTGACAGCTTCCAACGCCCCGGCTCTGGCGCGGGCGTTTATCGAATTGCATAAAACCTATCGGCAGACACATGAACGCCTTGCCTCGCTGGACGAGGCTTTGGGACGCGAAGATGCGCGCATTCAGGCCAGCCCGTGGGAAGAAGTGCGCGATTTCTTCCACTACTGCGACAACTACATCGACGCCGTGGACAGGGCTGCGGAACTGTTTGCCAACCGCGCCGACGGCCCCGGCGGTATCCGGCAAGCCGCCCTGAGCAGCCTTTCAGAGCGTGGAATTCAGGTGGTTTTTTCAGATACGGGCCCCTTGCGCGTTTATGATGTCGACAGCAAAATTTTGCGCCTGTCCTCCCGTGCTGCGCCGCAGACGCAAGTGTTCCAACTTCTGTTGCAGGTTGCGCTGATCAGTCAGGACCAGTTGCTGGAGGCGACGCTGGATTTCGCCAAATTCCAAAGCGACGAAGCCCGCGCCATCGCCAAGATCGGACTTGCCAACTATTTCGCTGGTGCCTCTCTGATGCCTTATACCGCGTTTTTGACCGCCGCTCAGGAAGAGCGTCACGATCTGGAGCTGCTCAGCAACCGTTTCGGGGCGTCGGTCGAGCAGGTTGCACATCGGCTGTCGACACTACAGCGTCCCGGCGCCAAGGGTATCCCGTTCTTCTTCGTCCGGGTTGATCAGGCCGGTACGATCACCAAGCGGCACTCGGCCACACGCCTGCAATTTGCGCGCTTTGGTGGGGCCTGCCCGCTTTGGAACGTGCATCGGGCCTTTGAAACGCCCGGGCATTTCCTGCGGCAACTGGCGGAAACGCCTGATGGTGTTCGCTATATTTCGCTGGCGCGGGATGTCTCAAAATCTGGGGGCTCGTTTGGCGCACCGGTCAGACGATACGCCATAGCGCTGGGATGCGAGGTCCGTCATGCCCCGGCTCTTGTTTATGCTGATAACCTCGACATCAACAATGCCAGCGCCTACGAGCCTATCGGTATTTCCTGCCGCATCTGCGAGCGGCAAACCTGCCACCAGCGTTCGGTCCCGCCGCTGGAACGCCGTCTGAGCATCGACACCCATATTCGCGGCACCCTGCCCTATGAAGTGACTTGATCTTAGTCTGATTTATTATCCCACCGGTGTAGCGTCTCTGGTCACGACGGGGGCAGAGCCCCCGTCACTATATTTAAGCCTTGGACAGGATCGCCCAAATCTCATCCTTCAGCGCCGCGCGCTTTTTGCGCAGGTCAACCTCAGCCAGTTCTTCCATGGGCTCGACATTGGTTTCGGCGCGGTGAACTTCGCGGTTGACCTCATGATATTCATCGGCCAGCCGCGCAAAATGCGCATCCGTTTGCTTGAGCTGGCTCATCAGTTCAACTTTGTCCGGAAACTCTTCGGCCAGTTCATGCGGGGTGTGAGACATTTCTGTTCGCTCCTTCATATGTCGTTGCAAATCAGTGATAGAAGCGTGACCGGGCTTTCGCTTTGACCGGGATCAACTACCCGCAATAATCCCGCGAGTTTCAATACAACACCACGCGCCATCCTGCCGTGCAGAGGGCAAGTTGTTCTGAAACGTGGCTCAGGCTTATCTGGACAAGAACACTGAACTTTTTGCTAATATACCCCCGGCAAGCGCCGAAAATTTACGCATTCAACCGGGGGCAGTTCAGAAGGATTAACGCTGCGCGGTTGCCCAGCCCGGGTGAATCCACGGGCGGTCATTGGCCTTGGGCAACGGGTCTTTGCCCAGCAGGGAATCCGATACTTTCTCGCCCACCATGATCGAGGGCGCGTTGAGATTGCCGTTGGTGATCTGCGGGAAAATCGAACTGTCCGCGACGCGCAGCCCGTCCACACCGATGACGCGACCCTCGGGATCGACCACCGCACCTTTGTCATCCGCACGCCCCATCCGGCAGGTGCCGCAGGGGTGATAGGCGCTTTCGGCATGTTCCGCGATAAAGGCGTTCAGCTCTTCATCCGTTTGCACAGAGGCACCTGGTTGAATTTCCTTACCGGCGTAAGGTTTGAACGCATCCTGCCCAAAGATTTCACGGGTCAGTCGGATACAGGTGCGGAAATCCTCCCAATCCTCTTCGTGGCTCATGTAGTTGAACTTTATCACCGGTGCGTCTTCAGCCCTGTCCGACCGCAGCGTGACTGCACCCCGCGAGGGCGAGCGCATCGGGCCGACATGCGCCTGGAATCCGTGCCCTTCAGCCGCAGCCTGCCCATCATAGCGGACCGCAATTGGCAGGAAGTGATACTGGATGTCAGGGTATTCCACCCCCGGTTTCGACCGGATAAAGGCTGCGCTCTCGAATTGGTTCGACGCCCCCAGCCCCTTTTTTGTAAACAGCCACTGCGCCCCGATCAGGCCCTTGCTGAACAGGTTCCAGTGTTTGTAAAGCGTAATGGGTTGCAGCGAGGCCTGCTGAATATACAGCTCCAGATGGTCCTGAAGGTTCGCACCCACCCCCGGACGATCTGCAACAACGTCGATCCCATGTTCTGCCAGATGCGCGCCCGGTCCGATACCGGACAGCATCAGCAGCTTGGGCGAGTTGATCGAGGACGCAGCCAGAATGACCTCGCGCCGGGCCTTGATGATCTCTTTCTTGCCGCCACGGATCAATTCCACGCCAGTGGCGCGACCGTTTTCCATGACAACCCGAGACGCAAGTCCCCGCACGATATCGCAATTGTCGCGTTTTAGCGCTGGCTTCAGATATGCATTCGCCGCTGACCAGCGCCGCCCTTTCCAGACGGTCTGCTCCATCGGGCCAAAGCCTTCCTGCTTTTCGCCGTTATAGTCGCCGGTGACCTCGTATCCCGCCTGCTGACCCGCATCGACAAAGGCCTGAAACAGTGGGTTCGCACGTGGGCCGCGCGATACGTGCAACGGGCCGTTGGTTCCGCGCCAGGCCGGATCGCCGCCATGACCACCGTCATGCCATGTCTCCATGCGTTTGTAATAGGGCAGCACATCCGCATAGGACCAGCCGTCGGCCCCCATCTCGGCCCAAGTGTCGAAATCGCGTGCGTGACCGCGTACATAAACCATGCCGTTGATCGACGATGACCCGCCGATCACCTTGCCGCGCGGGCAGGCCAGACGGCGGTTGTTCAGATGCGGTTCGGGCTCGGACTGATATCCCCAGTCATAGCGCGACATGTTCATCGGATAGCTGAGCGCGGCGGGCATCTGGATAAACGGCCCCAAGTCGGTACCACCGTGCTCGATCACCAGAACCGAGGCCCCACCTTCGCTCAGACGATATGCCATTGCGCAGCCTGCGGACCCTGCGCCAACGATGACAAAATCTGCTTCCATATTCACAACTCCCCGCCCGCCGGGAAAAACGCCTCCGGCGGGAGTATTTTCAAAAAGACGAAGAGATTACTCGCCGCGTGGGAACCGGGCGTTTTCCTCGACGATGTTCAGATCCATATGATTGCGCATGTAGCGTTCGGACGCTTTTTGCAACGGCTGATAATCCCATGGGTAATATCCGCCCTGCCGCAGTGCCTCGTACACGACCCAGCGTCGCGCCTGACTGGCGCGGACATCCGCGTCGAAGCGCTCCAAATCCCAGCGGGCCTCGGACTTTGCCCGCAGGGTTTGCAGCGTGCCCGCATGTTCGGGACTGTCTGCCAGATTGGTCAGCTCATGCGGGTCTGCCTCAAGATCAAACAGTTGATCCGGGTCCAGCGCGCATCGATTGTATTTCCACTTGCCATAGCGCAGCGACACCAGCGGCGCGTAAGATGCCTCAGCCGCGTATTCCATGGCCACAGGCGCGGTTCGCGTGCCACCTTGCGCCAATGGCACCAGGTTTTCGCCGTCCGTCCATGGTGCGATTTCGTCCATGTCAACGCCTGCCAGAGCCCCGAGCGTGGGTGTCACGTCGATGGTGGAAACCGGCGTATCGATCCGCCCCGCAGGCAAATCCGGGGACGATATCATCAAAGGTACGCGCGCCGAGCCTTCGTAGAAGTTCATTTTGAACCAGAGGCCACGTTCACCCAGCATGTCACCGTGATCCGAGACGAACAGGATGATCGCCTCTTGCCGTGTCGTTTCCAGCACTTCGAGGATTTCACCGATCTTGTCATCGAGATATGTGATGTTGGCGAAATAGGCACGGCGGGACTTGCGAATGTCTTCCTCGGTGATGTCGAAGCTGCGCCAGTCATTGGCATCGAAGATCCGCTTGGCGTGAGAATCCTGGTTTTCATAGCCGATATCAGCGATTTCGGGCAGCAGGTGCGCGCAATCTTCATAGAGGTCCCAGTATTTGCGACGGGCGACATAGGGATCATGCGGATGGGTGAAGCTGACCGTCACGCACCATGGGCGGTCATCCTTGCCGCGCGCAAGGTCATAGAGTTTGGCCTTTGCGTTATAGGCGACCTCGTCATCATACTCCATCTGGTTGGAAATCTCGGCAACACCCGCGCCGGTCACCGATCCCATGTTGTGATACCACCAGTCGATCCGCTCGCCCGGTTTGCGGTAATCCGGTGTCCAGCCAAAATCGGCCGGGTAGATATCAGTTGTCAGGCGATCCTCAAACCCGTGCATCTGGTCCGGGCCGACAAAGTGCATTTTGCCTGACAGACAGGTGTAATACCCGGCCCTGCGCAAATGGTGTGCGTAAGTTGGGATATCGCTGCGGAACTCAGCCGCGTTGTCGTAGACGCCGGTGCGTGAGGGCAATTGACCGGACATGAAGCTGGCCCGCCCCGGCGCACAAAGCGGCGACGCAGTATAAGCGTTGGCAAAACGGGTCGACCGTTCCGCCAGTTTCTTCAGGTTCGGAGCGTGAAGCCAGTCAGCGGGACCGTCGGGAAAGAGGGTTCCGTTCAGCTGATCCACCATCAGGATCAGAATGTTTGGTTTTGTCATTTTTCAGCCTCGAGCAGAGTATCGAGCACGCGCATTGCGTGGTTCACGGCCAGTTGCGGTTCTTCCGGGGCGCTGAGCGCTGCGCGAATATAGAGCCCATCAATCAAAGCAATCATGTTTTCAGCAGCTTCGACCGGATCCTGCATCCTGGGGCGCAGGGCATGGATCAAATTCGACCTGATGCGCGCCTGATAGATCTGCCACAAACGCAGCGCGTCATTGTTGGTCTGCGCCAACACATAAAAGGTCATCCAGGCGGCAGTCACGTCAGGTGTGAAACACGAAGGGGCAAAACAGGCGTGGATAATCGCCTCTGCCCGGTTGCCCGGTTTGGCCGCTTTCAACTGGGCCCTGGCTTCGTCGCTGAAGTCGGCGAGGATCTGACGCATTGCGGCCAGAAATATCTGATCCTTTCCGCCAAAATAATGGTGTGCCAATGCGCTGGACATGCCTGCGCGTTTGGCAATCTGGCTGACGGTTACATCCAGGGATTTCTTGACACCCAGTTCAGCAATCGTCGCTCGAACAATCGCGTCCTTGCGGATCGGCTCCATTCCAACTTTTGGCATCGCTTTCCCCATACAGGTGTCATGCGACCAAGCTAGGATGTTTTTATTGACTCGTCAATCAATGTAAGCGCAGAGATGTCACTTCATAGCTTCGGCGCAATACTGGGAGGCGTCAAGTCCCGACGGTTCAACATGAACTCGCGCCATGAGATGAAGCTTACAGCGCCCAGTATCAGGGTTCCGCCAGCCACAACCCAAAGGTCAACGCTTTCGTGGAAGATCGCAGCACCCACAAGCGTGGCCCAGATCAACTGCAGGAATGTGACGGGTTGTGTGACGGCCACAGGCGCGGCCTGCAACGCCAATGTCATGAAATAATGCCCTGCGGTCGCAAAGCTGGCCACCAGAAACAGAACCCCGAGTTCTTGCATACTGGGCCGGGTCCAGACGGCAACCGCAAAGGGGATCAAGGCGATGGTTACCCAGATGGACAGGTGCGCCACGACAACCGAAGGCGGCACGTCGCGGACAAGAAGCTTGGCCAGTAAATAGGACCCGCTTAGCATCAGGGCCGTTCCGAGCATGGCAAGGTGACCTTGTGAGACCTCGCGAAACCCGGGGCGCAGGATGACCAGCACGCCCACCAAGGCGACCAGAATGGCGGCGACCCTGCGAAAAGCCAGCTTCTCGCCCAGAAACAGGGCTGCGCCCAAGGTGACATAAACCGGCGTCATGTAGTTCATGGCAGTGACTTCGGCCAAGGGAATTTGTGTCATGGCGAAGAACCAGAGCATGACAGCAATCGCGTGTACGACACCGCGTAAACCGAACAATGTCAGCAGGCGGGGTGTCAGCCGGGTCGCCATGATCGACCGCAAGGCCGGTAACAGAAACACCAATCCCAGCGCATAACGCAGAAATGCGGCCTGGATCGGGTTCATCGTCGTGCCCAGAGATTTGACCAAAGCGGTCATCACAACAAAGGACAGCCCGGCGGTAAACATCCAGAACATACCGGCAAGCGGGCGCGACGAAACGGCTAACGATGTCATGGCTTAGGTTGAACACCGAAACCCTGTCGGGAACAACCCTTCACATGACAACAAGTTTCAGTGCGATACCCAGCATTACGACCCCGATCACTGCGTCCAGCACCTGCCAGGCGCGCTGGCGCGCAAACACCGGAGACAAAACACCAGCGCCGTATCCAAGTGAAAAGAAGAAGACAAAGCTGGAAGTGACTGCCCCAATGGCAAATCCGACCCGGTTATCATACTGTGCCGAGATAGAGCCGATCAGAACCACTGTGTCCAGATAGACATGCGGGTTCAGCCAGGTGAAGGCGAGAGCGGTAAGCATCGCGGTTTTGAGGCTGGTTCGCGGACCGTTGCCCGCTTCCATCACCGCGCCACCCCGCAGGGCAGACCCGAAGCTGCGCAGCCCATACCACGTCAGAAAAGCGGCCCCGCCATATCGCATTACAAGTTCAAACCAGGGAGCTGAATGGGTCAGGGTCCCTAACCCCGTGACACCTGCAACGATCAAAACCGCGTCGGACATTGAGCAGGTCAGGCACAGAAGGAACACATGTTCACGCCGCAGCCCCTGTCGCAGAATAAAGGCGTTCTGTGCCCCGATGGCGAGAATCAGACTGAAACCCAGCGCGAAACCGGCGATTATGGACGTGGGCATGGGATCTCCTACTACTGCAAGACGTTGACTAAGGCCGTCGGTGCGATCTATCAAATTAAAGATGTTATCCCAAGTTAAGCCTGGCTAATGCTGCTTGATCCTCTTCACCTGTCCGCTTTGTCTGCCATTCTGCGCCATGGCAGCTTTGATGCGGCTGCGGCAGAGCTGGCGGTGACACCCTCGGCGATATCCCAGCGGATCAGGGCGCTTGAGGATCGGATTGGAGCCACCCTGATACATCGGGGCACTCCTTGCACCGGAACGCCCGCCGGGCTGCGCATTGCCCGTTACGCGGAAGATGTCGGACTGCTTGAGGCACAGCTGGTTCGAGAACTGACGCTGGAGCAGGAACCAAGGTCCGCCCACGTCCGCATTGCCGTACCGGCAGACAGTCTGGCCACCTGGTTTGTTGATGCGATGGCGCAGGTGCCTGACATGCTTTTCGATCTGGTGATCGACGATCAGGATCATTCCGCAGACTGGCTGCGGCGGGGCGAGGTGAGCGCCGCCGTCACCGTTGGTGGTCAGACAGTGACCGGGTGCGACGCGATCCCATTGGGCGTGTTGCAGTATCTGCCAACAGCCAGCCCGGATTTCATTAACACCTGGTTTCGGGACGAAGTGACCGAGGCAGAGCTGGGCAAGGCACCCTGCCTGGTTTTCAACCAAAAGGACGGGCTGCAAAGGGCCTGGATTGTTCAACACACTGGCAAACGTCTGTCACCCCCGTCTCATTTCCTGCCTTCTTCACAAGGATTTGTGGACGCGGCGATTGCCGGGCTTGGGTGGGGTATGAACCCTGCGGCTCTGGTGCAGGAGGCTTTGAAACAAGGGCTGTTGCGCCCCATCGTACCTGATGCGCCGTTGGATGTCGCGCTGAGCTGGCAGGTTGGGCGTGTTCTCGCGCCCGCACTCAAACCACTGACCCAGGCTGTCAAAAAAGCTTCAGAACGGATTTTGCTTCCGCCTCAAAGCGACTAAACAAACACGACATTTTCGGAGGAACCGATGTTCTCACGTGACGCTCTTAGCTATGACCCCATTCCCCTGCCGGACCGATGCGACATCAGCGATACAGACATGCTGGGCGCGGCGCAGGCATTTTACGAAAAGATGCGTCAGCGTCATACTGTACGGGATTTCAGCCCCCGCCCCGTTGCCCGTGAGGTAATCGAAACCAGCCTGAGCACCGCGGGTACCGCGCCGTCTGGCGCCAATCACCAACCCTGGCATTTTGCAGCCATCTCGGACCCTGCCCTGAAACACCGCATCCGGGAAGAAGCCGAAGAAGAAGAACGCCGGTTCTACGCAGGTGGCGCCGGGGATGAATGGATCAAGGCACTGGAGCCCATCGGCACCAACGCGGTCAAAGAACATCTGACAATCGCCCCCTGGCTGATCGTGGTTTTTGCCCAGCGCTGGGGGCAATTCGAGGATGGAACGCGGTACAAGAACTACTACGTCCCGGAAAGTGTGAACATTGCCACCGGCTTTCTGATTGCCGCGCTGCATCACGCGGGCCTCAGCACCCTGACCCACACCCCAAACCCGATGCGGTTTCTGAACGACGCGCTGGACCGGCCCGCGTCGGAAAAACCAACCATGATTATCGCGGTGGGACACCCGTCAGAAGGAGCGACTGTGCCTGCTGTGGCAAAACTCAAGAAACCCCTGGAAGAGATTTCATCCTTCTTCTGAGGCTTTCGCGACGCTCGCCAAAAACTCAATTCGAGGGCTGTTCCGCCTTTTTCCGTTCTGGTTGCATCATGCGGTAGCAGTTTATACAGGACACCAGACTGGCGACGACGATGAAAGCGACGGCCATCGCGACCTCGTGCATGTGGGCGACAGCGGCAAGGCCCGCAGACAACAACACCGCGGTTAAACGCGCGAACGCCTTGACCGCTGCCGATCCTCGCACCCGCTGCTCTTTGGGTGCCACATCCAGAAAATAGAGCTTACGCGCACTGCTGGTCCCGGTCACAGCAACGGTGACAACGAACAGTGCAATTGCATGCAAGTGAACCTGATGGTCGATGCCCAAATAGTGGAATACCAAAAGAACACTGCCTGTTGCGGCGACCATCAATGTCCCGACCACCATGACCGCACGATGGGATTTCATGTTGATGATTTGCCACAGAGGGCCCGATACTAGATATCCCGAGGCAGAAGAAACGATCATCGCGGTCAAACCCTGTGTCGAGCTGTGATGCGCTTCGGCTGCGATGAGTGCAAAGAACGGAACGGACAGCGACACTGCGACCAAGGGCAGACGCATGATCATATAGCGCCGGAACCACTGGTATTCGAACATGCCCAGAACACCCTTGATATTCGCCTTAATCGAAATGCCCCTTTCGGACTGCTGCGGTGTCGTCGGCGCGACCTCACGCGCGGTTTCTGTTATCGCCAGCATGAACAGACCAGACAGCAGGAAAAATAAAACCGAAACGCCAATCATGACTGAATGGCGCGAAAAGGGTGGATTATCCTTGGTGATCTGATGCACCAGCAACGCAAGGCCAATGGCACATAGCCCCCCGGCACCAAGCTGCAGGTATTGCATGACCATGCGCGAACGCGCCTGAACGTGATCCCCTAACAGATCCGTAAGCATCAAGGTCTGCACTTCGCTGACAAGCCCGATCACAAGAAATACAGACAGGAAAACCACTGCGATCAATGGGACAGCCCCGGTCGCGGCCGCAGCTATTGCCAGAACCAGACAGGCGCCAATGACCGCTTCGGTCAACGCAATTGCATGTTTCTTCCGGCTTCTTGCTGCAACGGGTTGCGCCAGAAAGAAGTCGGCAATCAAGCAACCGACCATCCGCACCGACACCAGTGCCCCTGCTACAAACATCGGCAACTCGAAGGAAACGGCTAAAAACGGTAAAACAACCGACGGGCTGCCGAGTGTCCACGCGACCTGAGACAGGATACTTTGCCCGGCCAGAACGGGCACGTTGCGCTTGGTCTGATCGGAAGTTTCGGATGTCATTCGTACTGTGTCTTCGTGTTTCCTGGATTTCCGCCACTTTCAGCCTAAGCGCATCGACTGTTTCAGCCAATAATTCAATAAGACCATCAAAAAACAAAAAACCCGGCCGTTGCGACCGGGTTTCAATGAGTTGGTATTGGGTCAGCTTAAAGCTGCGCCATGACCTCGTCGGTGGCTTCGAAATTGGTCGTGACACGCTGCACGTCGTCATCGTCTTCCAAAGCATCGACCAGCTTCATCAGCTTTTGCATGTCTTCCAGGCCTAGTTCCGTCGTTGTGGTCGGTTTCCAGACCAGCTTGGTGGATTCTGATTCTCCAAGCGCGGTTTCCAATGCAGAGGAGACATCGTTCAGATCGGTATCGGCGCACCAGATGATGTGACCGTCATCCGAGCTTTCGACGTCTTCCGCGCCCGCTTCGATGGCCGCCTCGAAAATGGAATCTGCATCCCCTGCGGTCACCGGGTAAACAACCTCGCCTTTGCGTTCGAACATGAAACCGACCGAACCGGTCTCGCCCAGGTTGCCGCCATTCTTCGAAAAGGTCGAACGCACGGTCGATGCGGTCCGGTTGCGATTGTCGGTCATGGTTTCGACAATGACCGCAACACCATTGGGCCCATAGCCCTCGTAGCGGATTTCTTCGTAATCGTCGCCTTCACCCGCTTGCGATTTCTTGATCGCGCGGTCGATCACGTCCTTGGGGACCGAGTTCGACTTGGCTTCTTTCACCGCCAGACGCAGGCGCGGGTTCTTGTCGGGATCGGGGTCGCCCATCTTGGCGGCGACAGTGATCTCTTTCGACAGTTTGGAAAACAGTTTGGACCGCGCGGCGTCCTGACGCCCCTTGCGGTGCTGGATGTTGGCCCATTTGGAGTGGCCTGCCATAGTGCGTCCTCGTCATCATGTTTGCGTGTTCGGCGCTCATATAGACGTTTGCGGGGGGCAGGATCAAGAGAGCGGCTTGCGACGACCTCACCGCCTTGTATGGTGATGACATGACGACAGATCAGATCATTCTTTTCGCGCTTTTCATCACTGTCTTCGGAATGCTGCTTTGGGGTCGGTTTCGATACGACCTTGTGGCTTTTGCCGCGCTTATGATCGGTGTCGTGCTGGGTGTTGTGCCGGTGGGTGGCGCCTTTGCGGGCTTTGGCCACCCAGCGACCATTATCGTCGCGCTGGTGCTTGTAGTCTCTGCCGGTTTGGTCAGGTCAGGTGCGGTATTTCTGATCACCCGAACTCTGGTTGATGCGTCACGGGGGCTGGGCGCGCATATCGCCCTGATGGGCGGGATCAGTGCGATTCTGTCGGCCTTCATGAACAATGTCGCGGCGCTTGCCCTGCTGATGCCCGTGGATATTCAGACCGCGCGCAAAGCGGGTCGGCCCCCCGGCCTGTCCCTGATGCCCCTGAGCTTTGCCACCATTCTGGGGGGCATGGTCACCCTGATCGGCACCCCGCCGAATATCATCATCGCTTCGATCCGGCAGGAAACGCTGGGCGAGCCGTTTCACATGTTCGATTTTGCCCCTGTCGGTGGAATAGCAGCGATTGCCGGTCTGGCATTTGTCGCGCTGATCGGATGGCGATTGATCCCCAATCGCGGCGTGCAACAAGAAACATCCGAGGTGCTGGCCGAATACATTGCCGAACTGACGATCCCGCCGGGCTCTGCCCATATCGGTAAACGGGTCAGCGAACTTTATGAAACGGCCGAAAAATCCGACGTGGCTATCATCGGCCTGATCCGGGATGGGAAACGGCGATATGGCCGGTCAACCCATGCCACATTGAACGACGGCGACGCGCTGGTGCTGGAAGCACGCCCCGAAGCACTGGACGAATTCCGTTCTGCGCTGAAACTGGATTTCTCGGACACACGACGGCAGGAGCTGCTGACGGCTGAAGGCGACGGGCTTGAAGTAATCGAAGTGGTCGTTCCCGAAAGCGCGCGCATAGCCGGCCGTACAGCGCAGGGTATCGGGTTGGCCTGGCGCCAAAGTACCGTCCTGATGGGCATCTCGCGTCAGGGTCGTCAGATCACCGAACAGGTTCGCAAGACCGAGGTTCAACCGGGAGACATCCTGCTGCTGCTTTGCCCTCGCGATCGCAGCGCTGATGTGACCGATTGGCTGGGGTGTCTGCCACTGGCCGAACGCGGATTGAACGTGACGGCAAACGACAAGGCTTGGCTGGCCATCGGTCTGTTTGCCGCTGCCGTCTTTGCGGCCAGTGTCGGGTTGATTTACCTTCCCGTCGCATTGGGGCTTGTCGTCATTGCCTATGTGCTGACCAAGGTCATGCCAATCACGGAGATCTATAACCACATCGAATGGCCCGTTGTCGTGCTGCTGGGTTCGATGATCCCACTGGGCAGCGCTTTGGAAACATCCGGCGGCACCGAGCTGATTGCCAATGCGCTGCTCCAGCTGACCGACGGTCTGCCTGCATGGGCGATCCTGACGGTACTGATGGTCGTGACGATGACCTTGTCGGATGTACTGAACAACACCGCCACCGCCATCGTCGCGGCACCGGTGGGCATCCAGATGGCCCAAACGCTCGGGGTGTCGCCCGACCCTTTCCTGATGACCGTTGCCGTTGCGGCTTCGGCTGCGTTCCTGACGCCTATCGGTCACAAGAACAACACGCTGGTTCTGGGCCCCGGCGGCTATCATTTTGGCGACTACTGGCGCATGGGCCTGCCGCTGGAGGCTCTGATCATCGCGGTTTCCGTCCCCGCCATCCTTGTCTTTTGGCCGCTGTGACGGGTAAAGGCTGATCATGAAACGCTTTTTGATCCTGCAACTGCGCCCTGAAACGGATGCCTCCGACGCAGAATATGCTTCGATCCTGAACCGCAGCGGGTTGTCGCCCGAACGCACGCATCGCATCCGTCTGGATTGCGAAGACCTGCCAGAAGGGCTGAAAGTCGCGGACTATGCGGGGGTTATCGTAGGCGGTGGGCCGGGATGCGTCAGTGACGACCCCGCAACCAAATCCGCGACGGATGCGCGGATCGAAGCCGCGATCCTGGGTTTGATGCCGCAGATTACCGCGCTGGATCACCCCTTCATGGGGTGCTGCTATGGCCTTGGTATTCTGGCCGTGCATTTGGATGGAGACGTCAGCAAAGCCCGGTATGGCGAGCCCGTGGGACCGTCCAGGTGCCGCCTGACCCCCGAAGGACAACAAGACCCGTTGACCGCAGAATTGGACGCCACCTTTGATGCGTTTGTTGGCCACAAAGAAGCGGTTCAAGCCTTGCCTGAGGGCTGCGTTCACCTTGTTGCGTCCGACCCCTGCCCGTTTCAGATGATCCGCTGGGGCCGGAACGTATATGCCACTCAGTTCCATCCGGAAGCCGATGCCAAAGACTTTGAACAGCGCATCAACATCTACAGGAACCACGGTTACTTCCCGCCCGAAGACGCGCAGAAACTGATCGACCACTGCCATTCGGCAGAGGTTACGCAGCCCGGCGAAATCCTGCGCCGTTTCGTCCAGCGATACGAGTGACCCAACGGCGCGGTTGCCTGCGCCATTCCGCCTCGCTTAGGCTGATCTGAAGCAACTTTGCGCGGGGTTGATTGCGGATCACCAGGTTGCCATTGCCGGCCGCCTTGTTTTGCTGGCCCTGCTTTCGGCCATCCATGGCATCATGTTGCCTGCCGTGAATCTGCCGTTCACCGCATTGTTCCGCCGCCGCTGAAAGGAGTGTTCATGACAAACAATACTGCAGATGCGATTATCGTCGGTTCCGGGTTGGCCGGGCTGGCCGCTGCGGCGGAACTGGGCGACCGGGGCAAGAAGGTGATCATTGTCGAT
Source organism: Ruegeria sp. YKSF131 (assembly GCF_059612645.1). Classification (NCBI taxonomy): domain Bacteria; kingdom Pseudomonadati; phylum Pseudomonadota; class Alphaproteobacteria; order Rhodobacterales; family Roseobacteraceae; genus Ruegeria; species Ruegeria sp. YKSF131. The sequence continues at coordinate 57,181 of NZ_JBXWQZ010000002.1, forward strand.
CAGGAACCCGAAAGCTTTCTGGGTGGTCAGGCGTTCTGGAGCCTTGGCGGACTGTTCATGGTCGACACCCCCGAACAGCGCCGCATGGGTATACGCGACAGCCACGAGTTGGCGCTGCGCGACTGGATGGGCAGCGCACAGTTTGACCGTGACGAAGACGCGTGGCCCCGCAAATGGGCCGAAGCCTATATCGAGTTTGCGGCTGGCGAGATGCGTCCATGGCTGCACGAGATGGGCTTGCGCTGGTTTCCGGTCGTTGGTTGGGCCGAACGTGGCGGGTCTTATGCGACGGGGCATGGCAACTCAGTCCCGCGCTTTCATATCACATGGGGCACCGGCCCCGGCGTTCTGGAACATTTTATCCGACGCGTCCGCGATCATGTCAGCGCCGGGTTGATCCAGATGAAGTTCCGCCACCAGGTCAGCCATATCATCATGCAGAACGGAACCGCTAAAGGTGTTTCCGGAGAAATTCTGGCCGATGACACCACCCAGCGCGGCGGCAAAACCAACCGCGACGAGGTTGGCGAGTTCGAAGTTTATGCCCCGTCAATCATCGTCACGTCCGGCGGTATTGGTGGCAATTTTGATATGGTGCGTCAAAATTGGCCCCGGGACCGTTTGGGTGAGCCACCAGAAGATATGGTTGCAGGGGTGCCCTTTCACGTCGATGGCCGCATGATCGCAATCAGCGAAAAAGCGGGCGGCCATGTCATCAATGGTGATCGGATGTGGCATTACACCGAAGGCGTGCGCAACTGGGACCCGATCTGGCCCGCCCACGGCATTCGTATCCTGCCCGGACCAAGCTCAATGTGGTTTGACGCCAGGGGCAACCGCTTGGCACCGCCCTGTCTGCCGGGGTTCGACACTCTGGGAACTCTGCGTGAGATTCTGAAAACCGGGTATGAATACAGCTGGTTTGTTCTGACCCAGAAGGTGATCAAAAAGGAATTTGCGCTGTCCGGGTCGGAACAAAACCCCGACTTCACTTCGGGCAGCTGGAAAGAGGTTATCCGTCAACGCATTCTGTCAGGTTCCAGCGCAACTGCGCCGGTTGAGGCGTTCAAGGAAAAGGGTGAGGACTTTGTTGTCGCCAACACGCTGACCGAACTGGTCAATGGCATGAACCATCTGGGCGACACTCCGATAGACGAGGCTCAACTGCGTGCCCAGATCGAAGCCCGGGATTCGCAGGTCGACAACCCCTTTTCGAAAGATGCGCAGATGATGGCGATCCTTGCTGCGCGCAATTACCGCGGAGATAAACTGATCCGCACAGCCAAACCGCACAAGTTTCTGGATCCGGCCAACGGCCCGCTGATTGCCGTCAAGCTGCATATTCTGACACGCAAATCTCTGGGTGGGTTGCAGACCAATCTGGACAGTCAGATGATTGGATCAGACGACAATGTCGTACCGGGCCTGTTCGCTGCTGGCGAAGTCGCCGGATTCGGCGGCGGCGGTTATCACGGCTACAACGCGCTGGAGGGTACATTCCTGGGCGGCTGCATCTTTTCCGGTCGCAATGCCGGGCGTTCAAGGGCTGTCGCCTGACGCACTTTCCCGGTTACTTGCGCATCAGTTTGATCACCGGCTGGCCCTGCGCATCCAGCAGAGCCAGAGCGTTGCCCTGCATCGCGAAGGTCGTGACGTTTTGCAAGGCTTGCAGGAATTGCCGCTCGACCGCGTCCAACGGAGGTGGGCAAGCCATGAGTGTTGCCGCCATGTTGTCAGGAAACGCAATACGATTACCGGAGATCTCGGCCCGACCACTGAACCGGTTGCAGCCGCTGCTGCCTGAAAAGACGCCATCCTGATCAAAGACAAGCTCAGGGCGTTTTTCGGTCTCGATAGGCGCACCATTCAGGCCCGAGGCGGTCCATTGGGTGTTATCCAGCGTTGCCGCCCCCTGCCCCTGGACCTGAACCAACAGCAGATCGGCGGCATTCTCTGCCCCATTCGTCAGAACCGGGTACACAGTATCTGTGGTGAACAGCAAGTTTTGCCCCTGCATCACTGAAGCCCGCACGCCATAGCGATGAGCATCGATGATCAGCGCGTCGTCATAGGTCAATTTGAACTGCGCGGGCACCCCGCTCAGCGCATACCGTTGCGCGGCAAGAGTGACAGCGGGGGCATCGGCCAGCGAGATATCCTGAAGCTCAACATAAAGGGTTGCGTCCGGTGGCAGTGCAATGCGCTCTCGGTACGTTGCGGTCCCTTCAACAATACCGGCAATAGCGACACTGCTTAAAGCTGCCCAAGTTGCTGCACCCGCCCATATTGCGCGACCCAAATGCTGCATCGGTCAAATCCTTTTGCAAACCCTCTTCGCAAAAGATCGTGTGCCCTTGGGTCTTTGCAAGATGTGCTTCGCCAAAGTGGCGATTCTGCGCCGAAATCACAAAGGCCAGATCAATGGAATAAGAAGGGATGCCAACAATCCGACCGTCAGGTTAAGCGGAACACCCACCTTCATGAAATCGGTGAACCTGTAGCCGCCAGGGCCGTAGACCATCATGTTGGTTTGGTACCCGATCGGTGTTGCAAAGGATGCCGAAGCCGCCACCATAACCGCAACTACCAACGGGCGCGGGTCCATTCCGACGGCCTGGGCCAGCCCGATGGCTATAGGCGTGACCACAACTGCGACCGCATTGTTGGAAACCAGTTCGGTCAGCACCGAAGTCAGCAGATAGATCGCCCAGATGATCAGGAAGGGCGGCAAAGCGCTTAGTCCCGGTGCCACGGCCTCGACAATCAGTGAAACCGCGCCAGAGCTGTCCAGTGACGCACCGATGGCGAGCATCGCGAAGATCAGCGCCAACAGGCGACCTTCGACAAACGAAAACGCCTCGTCCGCATCGATGCAACGGGTCAGAAGAACCACGGCTACGGCCACAATCGACAACAGCAGGATCGGCGCGACACCCAATGCCGCCAAGACGACGATCCCGACCAGCGCGCCAATTGCAATCGGTGCATGACTGCGACGGAAGGCGCGTGCAGAGGGCTGGCTGACATCCACCATGTCCATGTCCGCGGCAAGGCGCTGGATATCTGCCGGGGCGCCCTCCAGCAGTAATGTATCCCCTACCCGAACCACCAGATCATCCAACTGGCGACCGATATTCTGATTGCGTCGGTGAACGGCCAGCACATAGACACCATACCGGCGCCGAAGTCGCATCATTCCAAGGGTCCGACCCACCAAACGGCATCCGGGTGTGATCAGCACCTCGACGGTCTTGGTCTCGACAGCGGAAACCTGATCCACACGCTTCAGCTCTTTGTTGCTCTGTAGGCTCAGAAGTTCGGTCATCTCGGTGCGCAGAACCACGCGGTCACCGACCTGCAATTCAACGCCCTTCAGATTGCGCCGCAGCGATTCATCGCCCCGGACCACGTCGATCAGACGCACGCCGGGGCGTTTGAACAACTGAACGCCGGTCACTTCACGCCCGATCAGGTTGCTGTCGGGCGGAATGACCGCTTCGGTGAAAAACTTCATTCTGGACCGATCGCTGAGCAGCGAGGCCATGCTATCCCGCTCGGGCAACAATCTGGGGGCGATGAAACGCAGATAGATCATGCCGTAGATCACCAGTGCAATCCCCAGCGGCGTGACCTCGAATATCGAAAAAGCTTTCATCCCCTGCGCGCGGGCCACACCATCCACAAGCAGGTTGGTGGACGTTCCGATCAGTGTCAGTGTCCCGCCAAGAATGGCGGCATAACTGAGTGGAATTAGCAGCTTTGACGCGGGTACGTTCAGCGTGCGGGCGATTTGAACAAAAACCGGGATCATGACCACAACAACGGGCGTGTTCGACACAAAAGCCGAGGCCAGCACGACAAATCCCATCAGCAATCCGATGGCAATACGCGGGTTGACCTGCGCCTGCCTTTGCGCGGTCGACGTAAAGGCGTCCAAGGCCCCGGTCCGCACCAAGGCCCCCATGATGATGAACATTGCCCCAATCGTCCAGGGCGCGGGATTGGACAGGACCGCCAGCGCGCTTTGATAGGGCAGGATCCCTGTGACCAGCATCAGTGAAACACCACCGATGGCCACGACCTCGGCCGGATAAACCTCGCGCAGGAACATGACGAACATGCTCGCAACAATCAGCAGCGCCAGAATTGCGCTGCCCGTCTCTGTCAGTGAAAGGAAATTCATTCGTGGTATTCTGTCCGAACCCTGGCCCAAGCGCCTGATGACATGCAGTTTCACGCATTGCGCGTGGCAGGGCAAGCCTGACGTTCGTCAATCGGGCCCGGCTTGTTCCAAACGTCCACCAACGCGCACCATGCGAACAGATTTGGCCTGGCCGTCGCGATCATCCGTTTCGACGAAAACTCCGCTCAGCGTGGCCTCGCCAATGGCAGGGGTAAACCGGGTCTTGGGCATCCCGGTTATGAACCGGCGCATCGGTTCCTGCTTGTCCATACCAATGACCGAGTCATAGTCGCCGCACATGCCCGCATCCGTCAGATAGGCTGTGCCACCTGGCAGAATCTGCGAATCCGCTGTCGGTACATGGGTATGTGTTCCCACCACAAGGCTGGCGCGCTTGTCGCAATAATGACCCATGGCCATCTTCTCAGACGTCGCCTCGCAATGCATATCGACGATGATGGCCTGTGCCTGTCCACCCCGTGGGTGCGACTTCAGGATAGGTTCAATGGCCGAGAACGGGTCGTCGAATGGCCGTTTCATAAAGACCTGCCCCAACACCTGCACCACCAGAACTTTGCGCCCGCCGGGTGCGTTAAACAGCCGGTGCCCCCGCCCCGGCGCACCCTTTGCATAGTTCACCGGGCGCACGATGCGCTGTTCTTTCTCGATATATTGCAGCATGTCTTTCTGGTCGAACGCATGGTCGCCCAATGTCAGGCAATCTGCCCCGGCATCCAGCAGCAGCTTGGCGTGATCGCCGCTCAACCCCATGCCGTTCGACGCGTTTTCGCCATTGACCACAACGAAATCCAGCCGCCATTCGTCGCGCAGGCGCGGCAAATGTTGCTGAACGGCCGCGCGCCCCGCGCGCCCCATCACATCACCAAGAAACAAAATCCTCATGATCCGGGTCGTAGGTGCTGTGCTGGGCAATAACAAGGCGGAACCGTGAAATTTAAGTTGAGCCGAACTTGAAATTGCATGCAGGCGTGGCAAAGTCTTAGCCATGCGCTTAAATCAAAAGGACATGTTGTGAAGCTATTGGCAATACTGACATTCGGCCTTGTGGTCGCTTCGGGTGTTATGGCGCAAGGCACAAAGACATCCATGCCCAATCCCGCAGCAACCTTTTGCGTCGAGAATGATGGGGTTTACCAACTTCGGAAGAACGAAGATGGAAGCGTCTTTGGTATCTGCATCCTGAAAGACGGTACCGAGGTGGATGCCTGGGACTATTTACGCAGCCACTTTCAGCAATGAGGCTTAGAACGTCAGCACCCGGCTTTCGGTGATAACCATGTTCAGCGGCTGATCGGTCGGCTCCAGCGGCAGTTTCTGCGCCTCTTGCGCGTCAAAAGCGAAACCGATTGCCAGTGTCGCGCGCTTGCCTCGCAGTCCTTCCAGCGTGCGGTCATAAAATCCACCGCCATATCCCAAACGCCCGCCGTTGGCATCAAAAGCCACCAGCGGCACAATCAGGATTTCGGGGTCGAAATAATCATCAACCTCGGGCACTCTGGCACCGAATGGGCCGTCTTTCAGCGGTCCTTCTGGCGTCCAGCGCGAAAATTTCAGAGGTTTTCCAGCGGCTTGTATCACGGGAACACCGACAGGTCCATAAGCCGCAGCTTCAGCCATGGCAGACACCGGGTCGATCTCGGTTCGGATTGGCATGTAGCCTGACAAGGGCACGCCGCGATAACCCGCCAGAACCTCGGACAAACGTCCGGCCGCACCGGGAACACGCGTGTCGAACGCGACCTTGCGGCGCGCAAATGCCGCTTTGCGTGCAGCTGCTTTGATTTCAGTCAGATCGGTCACAATAGCACCACACTGGCAAGCCCAAGAAAGATGAAGAACCCCATGACATCGGTTGTGGTTGTCACAAAGGTTCCTGACGCCAGCGCCGGGTCAATTCCCAGACGATCCAGCACTACCGGTACTACCGTACCTGCAAAGCCCGCGATGATCATGTTCACGACCAAGGCTGACCCAATCACGACACCCAGCCAAGGTGAACCGAACCACAGCATTCCCACGGTCCCCAGTACAATGGCAAAACAGAGCCCGTTCAACATGCCCACCAGCAGTTCCCGCCTGATAACGCGCATCACGTTTGAGTTGGTCAGGTCGCGCGTCGCCAGTGCGCGCACTGCAACGGTCAGCGACTGCGTTCCCGCATTGCCCCCCATGGATGCAACAATCGGCATCAGGATGGCCAGCGCGACAAGCTGGTCAATTGCCGCCGCAAATTGTGAGATCACCAACGAAGCACAGATTGCCGTGCACAGGTTTACCGCCAGCCAGGGCAACCGTCGCCGACTGGTGGCCGCCACACTGTCGGACAGCGAGCTTTCGTCGCTCACACCGGCAAGGCGCAGGATGTCTTCTTCGTGCTCTTCATCCAGAACAACCATCGCGTCGTCGATGGTGATCACACCAACCAGACGCCCGTCGGCATCGACCACGGGGGCCGAGATCAGGTGATACTGGTTGAAGGCATAAGCCACATCCTCCTCGTCCTGATCAACGGGGATGATGTGAAACTCCTCTTCCGCCAGATCGCGCAAAGGCACTTCACGACGGGACGCCATCAGCTTGCCCAATGTCACCTGCGCTGTTGGTTTCAGGCGCGGGTCGACCAGAACAACATGATAGAACTGCTCGGGCAGATCGTCATTGGCACGCATGAAGTCGATGGCCTGACCGACGGTCCAATGCTCGGGGGCCATGACGACCTCACGCTGCATCAAACGACCAGCAGAACTCTCGGGGTAAGCAAGCGCCTGTTGCGCTGCTAGCCGCTCGGAATCTTCGAGCGCACCCAGAATGGCTTCCTGCTGCGGTTCCTCAAGATCTTCCAGAAGGTCAACGACGTCGTCGCTTTCCATCTCGCGCACGGCTTCCGCCAGAACCTCGGGGGTCAGAACGGCGATGATTTCCTCGCGAACCGATTCATCCAGTTCAGACAGGATGTCGCCGTCAAATTCCTTATCATAGAGCCGGATCAGCCGGGCCCGGTCATAAGGATTGATCTGCTCCAAAAGGTCAGCGATATCGGCCGCGTGCAGCGGCTCCATCAGCTCAATCAGCTTGTCACGATCATCCACATCAACCGCATAAAGGATCGCCGCCACGGTACGGCGATCCAGCGCATACGCGTCTTCGTCCTGGGGCAGATCGTGTTCGGCTTGGTTATTGCCTGTCGTCATGCGCTGCCCCCTTCTTTCGGCGATTGGCCCCTAAATAGAAGAAGCAGCTACCAGAAAACAATGACAATGCGCCGATTTACCCACTTCTTTCGTCTGCCTATGCTACAGCGCGGTCCCAAACAGGTGGAGAACAGGGCAAATGGCGCAAAAGACGCTTTTGAAAGGGCGCGTTCTGAGTTTCACAGGCTCACCCTTTGACGGAGAGCCAACAGAAGCGACCCAGCTGGACGAAGCCGTCGTGATTGACAAAGGACGCGTTGCCGATGTCGGCGCGTATGATGCGCTGATGCGGCGTCACCCTGATGCCGTCATCAAGGACTATGGCAATCACCTGATCATTGCGGGTTTCGTTGACCCGCATGTGCACTACCCGCAGACCGCCATGATCGCCAGTTGGGGGAAGCGGTTGATCGACTGGCTGAACACCTACACCTTCCCCGAAGAGATGAAGTTTGGTGATCCTGAATACGCCTCTGAAATCGCCAACCGTTATCTGGATCTGACTGCCGCCCATGGCACCACGACGATGTGCAGTTTTTGCACCATCCACCCCGAAAGCGTGGATGCCTTTTTCACTGCCGCGCAGCAACGGGGACAGCGCGTGGTCGCGGGCAAGACCTGTATGGACCGCAATGCGCCTGAAGGCCTTCGGGACACGGCCCAGACAGCCTATGACCAATCTGCCGCGCTGCTGGAGAAATGGCACCGTGTCGACCGCCTGTCCTATGCCATCACGCCCCGGTTTTCGCCCACGTCCACCCCAGAACAGCTTGAGGCCATGGGCGCGCTTTGGGCGGAACATCCCCATTGCCTGATGCAAACACACCTGAGCGAGCAGACAGACGAAATCGAGTGGGTCCGCTCCCTGTTCCCCGATGCCCGGGACTATCTGGACACTTACGAAAAGTTCGGGCTGCTGGGGCAGAACGGACTTTATGGGCATGTCATCCATCTGGAAGACCGGGAATGCGATCGTCTGCGCGAGGTTGATGCGTCACTGATCCACTGCCCCACCTCGAACACCTTCATAGGGTCGGGTCTGTTCGACATGAACGGCTTGATCCACGATGGCCACCGGATCGGTCTGGCCACCGACACCGGTGGCGGATCAAGTTTTTCAATGCTGCGCACCATGGCTGCCGCTTATGAAATCGGTCAGTTGCGCGGGCGCCCCCTGCATCCGGCGCAATTGCTGTGGCTGGGTACAGTCGGGTCGGCGCGCAGCCTGCGGATGGATGATTGCATCGGCAACATTGCTCCGGGAATGGAGGCGGATCTGGTCGTGATTGATCTCGCCTCGACCCCGGCTATCGCCCAGCGCGAGGCTTGTGCAAACGATGTTTGGGAGGCAATCTTCCCGACCATCATGATGGGTGATGATCGGGCTGTGGCCGAGGTCTGGATCGGTGGGCGGAAGGCCGCTTAGGCCTGCAACGCCTTGGCAAGACTGTTTTGACGCTCAATCACGCGGGGCAGGTCAATCGTCGTGATATGCCTATCCCGCACGATCTGGCGGCCTTCTACAAACAGGTGCTTTACCTGCATCGGACCGGCCAGAAGCAGTGCTGCCGGGTCCCAACTGCCTGCGCATTCGATACTGCGCATATCCCAGACAGCGACATCCGCGCGTTTTCCCGGCATAAGCCGCCCGCAATCAGGACGCCCCAGCACATCGGCCCCGCCACGTGTTGCAATCTCAAATGCTTCGCGGGCCGACATCGCATCTGCCCCATTAACCACCCGCTGCAACAGCAGTGCCTGCCGGGCCTCAAGCATCAGATTACCGTTGTCGTTACTGGCCGAGCCATCAGCGCCGAGGCCGACCTTTACCCCCGCATCGCGCATCGCCCGCACCGGCGCGATGCCTGATCCCAGACGGCAGTTCGAACATGGGCAATGAGCGACACCGGTTTTCGTACGCGAAAACAGGTCAATCTCGGCCCCGTCCAGCTTGACGCAATGAGCGTGCCACACATCCGGGCCGATCCAACCCAGATCTTCGGCGTACTGACCGGGCCGACAGCCGAACTGAGCCTGTGAATAGGCGATATCTTCATCGTTTTCAGCCAGATGTGTATGCAACATCACGCCTTTGTCCCGTGCCAGAAGGGCGGCATCTCGCATCAGGTCCCGGCTGACCGAGAACGGTGAACACGGGGCCAGACCTACGCGGCACATCGACCCTTCGGACGGATCGTGAAAAGCATCCACGACGCGGATCATGTCGTCCAGAATAGCAGTTTCTTCTTCCACCAGGCTGTCCGGAGGCAGGCCGCCATCGCTTTCACCGATGCTCATCGCGCCACGTGTCGGGTGAAATCGCATCCCCAACTCGGATGCGGCAGCAGTCGTGTCCTCCAGCCGCGATCCATTGGGGTAGAGGTACAGGTGATCGGAACTGAGCGTACAGCCTGACAGCGCCAGCTCTGCCAAACCGATCTGGGCCGAGGTGAACATCTCGTCTGGTCCGAACTTCGCCCAAATCGGATAAAGTGTTTGAAGCCACCCAAACAGCAATGCGTCCTGCCCGCCCGGCACCGCGCGGGTCAACGTTTGGTAAAGATGGTGATGAGTGTTCACCAGTCCGGGTGTCACCAGACAGCCCGAAACATCGTGAACCTCGCCTTGTGTCTGCAATCCGTACCCGATCCCCGCGATCTGGCCGTCGCGGATCAGAATGTCAGCCCCGGGGAGTTCCTGCCGGGACTCGTCCATCGTCAGGATCAGGTCAGCGTTTTTGAGTAGGATTTCTGTCATGTCGCGCTCCTGCATCTGCCCGTCTCTTGCAAGGAGTGCGAAGGTCGGCGGAAAACGGGCTTAAGAACCGACCGTGTATTATGTACCCGCCATCGGGATCTGCGACAACAAATTTCAGAACCGACGCAGGATCTGAAGGGCCTCTGCATGAATCTCTGCGTTGGCTGCGGCCAATGCCCTACCGCCCTCATGCGCTGGGCCACCTTGCCAATCGGTCACAATTCCGCCTGCCGCCTGAATAACCGCGATAGGCGCCTGAATGTCATACGAGTTCAGCCCTGCTTCGATCACCAGATCTGCCTGCCCAGCGGCCAACAAGGCATAAGCGTAGCAGTCCATTCCATATCGGGTCAGTTGCACCTGTTCCGATACGGCCTGAAACCCGGCCCGGTCATCCGGGGTGCCGACTTCAGGAAAAGTGGTGAACAGCGTCGCCTGCGCCAGAGATTTCGTCCCCCGGGTTTGCAGCTTACTGGTCCCCAGTGGCCCTGTAAGGTGCGCACCAGCTGTCGATCCGACAAAGCGTTCGCCAATATAGGGCTGATCAATCACTCCCATGATCGGCCCGTCTGCTGTGCTGAGCGCGATCAGAACGCCCCAAGTTGGTGTGCCACTGATAAACCCGCGCGTGCCGTCGATGGGGTCCAAAACCCAGGTTCGGCCACTGCTGCCCTTGTGCGCACCGTATTCTTCGCCCAACACGCCATCTTCGGGGCGCAACCGGGACAGCACCTCTCGCATGGCTTTTTCGGCGGCCCGATCCGCCGCGGTGACGGGGTCAAACCCTTCGGTCAGCTTGTTCGCTGTTTCCAAATTGGTCTGACGAAAAAAAGGAAGAATGGCCGCGCGTGCCGCTTCGGCCATTTCTTCTGCAATTTCAATGTCGCTTAAACTCGCCGGATGCATGGCACTCTGGTGCGGGCATTACCTGACAAAGTCAAGCCGGTCTGATCAGGCGACGTCGCTGAGGACACGTGCAAGTTCAAACAGGCGGCGGCGCTGGTTTTCCGGAATTGCGTAGTAAGAGCGTACAAGATCCAGGGCTTCTTTATCGCCCATCAGATCAGCTGGAACAGATTTCTTGTCCGAGCTGCTTTTCTCGGCTTCTTCCAGACCTTCGAAGAAGAAGCTTACCGGTACGTCCAAAGCCTCGGCAATGTCCCACAGGCGGGACGCGCTGATTCGGTTGGCTCCGGTCTCATATTTCTGGATTTGCTGAAACTTGATACCAACTTGCTGCGCCAATTGTTGCTGGGTCATCCCAATCAGCCAGCGGCGATGCCGAACGCGTTTGCCCACATGGACATCGACGTGATGAGTCATTGGTATTCTCCTCTACTACACACACATTTGTACGGGATCGAGCGACGTCCGAGATCGCAATACCAACAGTGGCTTCCTTAACCGCCCCCTAATCCGGACTGTGCCGTCCCCCGTTACCAGCACTGATAGTCTATATTGCCCGTTTTGAATTTTTTTTCAAGCTGGTTGAGTCGATCCCCCCTCACAAGGGCTGTGGTTGTATGTGTCAAAAGCCCTGTGCGCTTTTCGCTTGCCCCGGTTGGACATGCGACAGATTTTCAGTCGTTTCAGGACGCAGCGCATAAGGAATTGACATCTTGTACAGCCGACGTGCCAATGCCCGAAACACGTGAGGAGCCACATGAAGGCCTTTTGTATTCAATCCGAGGGGGCAGTTGCCCAGCTGTGCGATGTACCAAAACCCGAGCCGGGTGAGGGCCAGGTGCGGGTCGCGATCAAAGCCTGCGGTTTGAATTTCGCTGATCTGTTAATGCAGAAAGGAACGTATCAGGATACACCGCCTGCGCCGTTTACTTTGGGAATGGAAATAGCCGGTGTCGTGGATGCCATCGGTCCAGGTGTGCCCACCCTGAAACCGGGTGATCGGATCGCCGTCTATTCTGGTCAGGGCGGGCTGGCAGAGTATGGCGTTTTCGATGCCTATCGCGCGATCCCGTTGCCTGACACGACCCGTTTCGAAGATGCCGCCGCGATCCAGATTGCTTATGGTACCAGTCACATGGCCCTTGACCACCGCGCCAGGCTGCAACCCGGCGAGACACTTCTGGTAACCGGCGCAGCAGGCGGCGTTGGGCTGACCGCGGTTGAGATCGGCAAGCTCATGGGCGCCACCGTCATCGCACAGGCCCGCGGCCCTGAAAAGCTGGCCGTTGCCCGTGCGGCGGGGGCCGACCACCTGATTGATACCTCAGAGGATCTAAGGGATCGGGTCAGATCGCTTGGCGGCGCGGATGTCGTCTATGATGCAATCGGCGGCGATGTGTTCAAGGCGGCCTTCCGCGCCACCAATCCCGAAGGCCGCCTGCTGCCCATCGGATTTGCCGGCGGCGATGTTCCGCAAATCCCTGCCAATCATCTGCTGGTCAAGAATCTGACTGTGATCGGTTTTTACATTGGCGGGTATCTGAAATTCCGGCCAGAAGCCGTGCGCGAAAGTTTTGACACTCTTTTCCGCTGGCACGCCGAGGGCCGTATCAATCCACACATTAGCCACGTCTTGCCTCTTGATGAGGTCGCGCAGGGCATGCGGTTGCTGAAAGAACGGAAATCGACAGGCAAAATCGTGATCACCGCCTGACCACAATCAGCCCACTACGGCACGGAGCTGCGTCCCCCCAAGAAGGCGGAAGTTCTGACGCACCAATTGTGCCAGCGCTTCGACAACCGCGTCTCGACCCGGTTCGCCACCATACAGGTTGATCATATGCGCAGGTAGGTCCGGTAACGCACCCCCGCTTTCGATCTGTTCAAGATGTGCGGCTTCGGTACCTTCCAGTGCCGCATACACTGCCAGATCAGCACTGACTGTGGCCTCGATTGTGCGGTCGTTTTCAGTTTCCACCGACAGTTCCCAGGGAATACCGGCTGCATCCAGCGCAGAGATCACCTGTGGTCGAAACAAGCAGCGACGTCCAAGTGCCAAAGGCAGCGGACGCTTGCGCCAGGCCGATCCACCCGGCGCACCTATCCAGCGCAAGGGCAGCTCTGCAATGGTTTCCGCACCGTCCACCGACGTCGGTTCCGTGGTCAGGATCACGTCACATTCGCCGCGTTTGTACATGTCTTTCAACTGCAAGGAATAAGACGAGACCAACTGAACTCGGACCCGTGGGAAATCCGCGTTGAACCGTTGCAGGACCCGTGGGATGGCCGGGTAAACTATGTCGTGAGGAACCCCCAATACCACCTCACCTTCAAAGGCCTGATCGGTCAGTTTCGAGATGACCTCATCATTCAATGCGATCATACGGCGCGCATAGGCCAGCAGTTGCTCGCCAGACGCGGTCAGGGCAATCGTTCTGCCACTGCGGTCCAACAACTGAAGGCCAAGCAACTCTTCCAGCCGTTTCAACTGCATCGAGACCGCAGATTGCGTCAGATGCAGAAATCCGGCAGCGCGAGTCACCCCACCCTGATCCGCCACCGCAACAAATGACCGAAGGGTTGTGATGTCCAGATTCCGCATCTTCACGATTCCTTATGTGTTTCATCAAAAATATTCGTTTTAAAAATATGTCATACTCCCCCATATCAATCAAGGAAATTGATGAAGACGAGATAAACCATCGAGAATGCACGAAAGGACAATAAATATGACCCAAATTGCCATTCATCACCATTGCAATCCCAAGAAGCAATCGCTCGGCACTATCATCAGGCGTGCTGTTTCCCTGAAGCGTCAACGCCGTCGGCTGGCGCGACTTGATGATCGCGCCCTTCAGGACATCGGAGTCTGTAGATCAGAGGCTGATGCCGAAGCCAGACGTTTCGTCTGGGACGCGCCGGAATTCTGGCAGAAATGATGCAAATACATATCTTTAGTTCATGAGTGGCGGTCACGTGTTGCGGATCGCCACTTTTGTTGCGTAAATTAGTAGGTTTTCCGCGGTAAATACTTGAAACACAGCCCTGAGTTGCCGATATTTGCCTAGAACGCTTCCCTCATAGCAGGGGGGCTGAATAATTATGTAAAGGGAGACCCTTTGATGGCACAATTCGACACGATCCGGACGGCGGCCGGCGCGCGCGCTGCCGAGATTGATGAGGGCCTGCGCGCCCATATGAACAAAGTCTACGGCACTATGTCCGTCGGCATGCTGATTACGTTCGCAGCAGCCTGGGCCATCGCGGGCCTGGCAACCACAAGCGATCCGTCAGCCGCGGCGGCACAGTTGAATGCCGATACCTATCTGACATCGCTGGGCTATAGCATTTACGCGTCGCCCTTGCGCTGGGTCATCATGTTTGCACCTTTGCTGTTTGTTTTCGGCTTCAGCGCCGGGATCAACCGCATGTCGGCAGCCGCCGCACAGCTGGTGTTCTACGTTTTTGCTGCGGTGATGGGTATTTCGATCAGCTGGATCTTCCTTGTTTTCACCGGTGAGTCGGTCATCCAGGTCTTCCTGATCACCGCAATCGCGTTCGCGGGCCTGTCCCTGTACGGTTACACAACCAAGAAAGACTTGTCCGCCATGGGCACTTTCCTGATGATGGGCCTGATCGGCCTGATCGTCGCGATGGTTGTGAACATCTTTCTGGCGTCTTCGGCGGTTGCCTTTGCAATCTCGGCCATCGGCGTTCTGATCTTCGCGGGCCTGACCGCCTACGATACCCAGAACATCAAGACCACATACCTGCAAATGGCCCACAGTGGCGATCAGGAATGGCTGGGCAAGGCTGCTATCATGGGTGCATTGAACCTGTACCTGGACTTCATCAACCTGTTCATGTTCCTGCTGCAATTCCTGGGCAACCGCGAGTAATTGCATACCATTGGTATGGGGAAAGGCCGGTCATCAGACCGGCCTTTTTTCGTTTTGAACCAACTGGTGATAGAGCTTGTCCGGCGCACAAGTTCTACCGGAAAAGGCAGCGATGTACGCGCGCCCGGTCAAGAAAAAGCCCCCGCTAGATCGGCGAGGGCATGATACATCAGAAGGTAAAAGACTTAGCTACAGTTCAACGGTACTGCAAAGCCCGAACTACGCTCGGACGTGCCTTTGCGGAACACATCGCCAGCAGGTATACACCCGGTGAAACGCTCGGCCTCTTGCGCAAAACCAACGCCGACCGAGTTGTCGACCTTAACGCTGTTCGTCGGCGTACGAAGGACACCATACAAGGTTCCGTTGACACTGACGGTGCTCAAGAACAGATTCGTATCGCTGCCCTGTAGCTGGACCGCATTGCCCGGCGTCTGCCCGCCATTGTCGATGGCAACGGACGCCACCTTGGATGGATCCACTTCATCAACCAAGAGAGTGACGGTCTGAAGCTCTGCCAGTTCGGCAGGGACGTTCGTTTCGGGCGGCAGAAAAGCGACGGCTCCGGGAACGTCGGAAATCGTGCGGGGTTCGCCATCGATTCCGGTAAACCCGACACCTTTGCGGTTGAACGGGTCTTCACAGGCCGCCAAAGTCAGAACGGCTATTGTGGATAACAAGATTTTTTTCATGGCGGTCAACATTTTGTGGCGGTTTGCTCAAGCGTACTTGCAGGTCGGCACAAAAAGCAAGCCACAGGCCATGCGATTGCATCGGTGGCTGATGCGCTCCTGCAACGGCCCCAGATGGGCATGTTGACGTTTCTGGCAACCATCCACCGGAATTCAGCACGAAAAAAGGCCCTGCCAAGCAGAGCCTTTTTGGAAAGTCCAAATGGAACGGAAAGATTACTTGATCTTGCCTTCCTTGTACTCGACATGCTTCCGAACCACCGGATCGTATTTACGAATGGTCATTTTCTCGGTCATGGTGCGTGCGTTCTTTTTGGTCACGTAGAAGTGGCCCGTGCCCGCGGTCGAGTTCAGACGGATCTTGATTGTCGTCGGCTTCGCCATGGTTATCTCCTGCGTCCGGAAAGGCAGGGGCCTTTCGGTTGAATTCCTATGAGCGTGCGCTTTTACGCGCTACGCCGTGCATGTCAAGGCCAATCGGACGATCCCAGCCCAGGAATCGGGCACAGGTTCAACCCGGCAACGTTGGTGCGCCCATATAGTTGTGAATCTGGTCTCTTTCACCGTCCGAAAGGCCCAGCGCAGTGGACAATTGCCGCAAATATGCGGCCTCACGATCATTGTCCAACCGTATTGCCGCCAGAGAAATCGCATAAATCTGCGTTCCGAGAGGCGCCCCAGAATCAGCTGCCAGACCCATTACGTCGACGGGTGCGTTCAGTTGTTCCTGCACAAATGCGCGTTCTTCGTCGCTGATGTCATCGCCCAGTTCACCCAGGATCGTTTCTTTCTCGTGTTCATCCAATTCGCCGTCTGCCTTGGCCGCCTGGATCATTGCCCGCAACATAAGCTTGGCCTGAGCTTCCATCGCGGCCCCGGCTGGTGTTCCGCCAAACACCGTCTCCATCATGTCGGTGGTTTGCTGGCTGCCAGTTCTGGCCGCCCCCTGCATCGCATTCAAAAGCCTGCCAAGACCGGCGGCACCGGCGGTACTGCCACCCAACCCCATCTTGCCCATCATATCCTGAAGGCCTGTCGCACCTCCGGGAAGGCCGAACTGTTCTGCCATCTTGCCGAGCTGATCCATGCCAAGGCCACCGCCTGCGCCTTGCATCATGTCCTGCAAGCCAGCCATTCCGCCCATTTTCTGGTATTTTTCCAGCCCCTTCGCGGCTGCGAAACCAACTGCAACGGACGCAAGTGTCTTCATAAAGCTCATGACAATCCTCCCGGTTTTTCAAAATATGCCCCAATTCTATCAGAGGAATGCAAAGGCGAATACCACGTTCAACCCCCACGGGATTCTGGACTGAATTTCCAAGCCGGTGAGGACCGGACGGCAGTGACTAAGTTTGTACATATCACGATATCGTGATAGGTTTACCGCGACTGATACGTCCAAGAGGCCGACTTCAGGCTCGACGGCCAAGGCAGTGTAAACAGGTAATGCCCGCGCGGAGCAGTGTTGTTTTACGCAGCTTTTCTTGGGGGGCTATCATGACAGAGTGGGTTATTCAGGGCGAAGAACTGGCCAATTGTAATTGCAATTTCGGTTGCCCCTGCCAATTCAGCGTTCTTCCATCTCATGGCAATTGCGAGGCAGTGGTCGTTTTCGACATCGAAAGCGGACATTATGGCGATACTGATCTGGCAGGTTTGCGGGCAGCAGGTGTTTATCACTGGCCGGGACCGATCCACGAAGGCAATGGTCAGATGCAACTGATCATTGACGAAAGTGCTACAGCCGAACAGCGCGCAGCATTGCAGGCCATCATGACCGGCGAAGACACCGATGAAATGGCGACCATGTGGTACGTTTACAGTGCGATGGCACCGACGAAACATGAAACGCTTTTTGTACCGATCGAATTGAACTGGAACCGCGATGATCGCAGTGGCTATGCCAGGGTTCAAGGGGTCTTCGACGTCGAGGTCAGCCCGATTCCTCATATCGTATCGGGCGCTGCGCACAGGGCATCGATCCAGTTGCCGAACGGCTTTGAGTACCGCCACGCCGAGGCTGCCTCCGGGTCGGCCAAAACAACGGGTGGTGAGATCAGTCTTACCTTTGACGCCACGCACGCTCATCTCGCACATCTGAACCTCTCGGGTCACGGTGTTCTGGGCGCGTAGCCGGAGACTTTCTCATGACCAGACAGAGTGCGGCAGCCCCTGCCGGGGCGATTGAGCGGCTGTTGAGGCAGGACAATGCAATCGTGTTGGGCAGCGTCCTTCTGATCATTCTTGCAGCCACCTGGTACACAGTTGCCGGCGTCGGGATGAGTATGTCTGCGGTCGAAATGACCCGCATGGCAGGCCCGGTTGGAGAGCCCATGCAGATGGGTTCCGCAACCGTCTGGAGCTTCGGTTACACCCTGCTCATCTTCCTGATGTGGTGGATCATGATGATTGCCATGATGACCCCAAGTGCCGCGCCAGCCGTGCTTTTGTTTGCCGCAACAAAGCGAATGGGTCCTGAGAAAGACCGTGCGGCAAAGTTCAGCCTGTGTTTCCTGTTGGGCTATCTGGTGACCTGGGGTGCGTTCAGCCTGGCTGCAACGGCAATGCAGTGGGAGTTGGAACATATCGGGCTGTCGAACGGGCCGATGATGACAATCCGCTCCGGCCTCTTCGCGGGATGTGTTCTGCTGGCTGCCGGGTTTTACCAGTTTTCGAGTTTAAAGAACGCGTGTCTTCGTTACTGCCAAAGCCCCGCAAGGTTTCTGGCCGGTCACAACCGGCCCGGCCCCTTCGGCGCGTTCAGAACCGGAGCCTTGCACGGCACACATTGCCTTGGGTGCTGCTGGGCTCTGATGTTGCTGCTATTCATCGGGGGGATAATGAACCTCTATTGGATTGTCGGTATCGCCGCTTACGTGGCACTGGAAAAGCTTCTACCCAGGACCAGGTGGTTGGTGCCAGTGTCAGGTGTGGCACTGATCGGCACAGGTCTTTGGTTTATCATGGCACCGTTGATTTTTGACATTTGACACGTGACAGCCTTCGGGGTCGGCTGACTGAAAGGCCCTGTAATTTTCGTTAATACGGAGGTTCCAATGCCCATTTTCATTACCTATGCGACTTACTCGCAGGCTGGCGTCAAAGGCATGTTGCAAAAGCCCGAGAACCGCACCGGCCCGGTGAAAGCATTACTGGAGAAAGTCGGCGGTCGACTGTTGTCCTTCTACATGACGACCGGCAGCAATGACGTGGTCGTGATCAGCGAAGCGCCAGACGGAACAGATGCTGTGGCGGTCGGCATGGCAGTCGCGGCATCGGGTGCGGTCACGAACATAGAAACGGTTCGAGCCTGGACTGCGGACGAGTTCGTTTCGGTCACTGAGAAAGCCGCAAGGTTGACGGGGACGTACACGCCGCCCGGAGGATAAAAGGATACGCGCGGAGGGCCTGTAAGCCGGATCTTGTTCCGGGGTTTCCCCCTTCAATGACCATTCCTCTAGGCCGTGCATTGCTGCACGGCTCAAGCTGCCAACCCGGTCCCTCTCGGCCAAGACGCACTTAGCGGCGGTATCGGCTTGCGCCGACCGGCCCGCGCGGGGACCCTATTTGGCATTGCTCCCGGTGGGGCTTGCCGTGCCGCCACTGTTGCCAGCGGCGCGGTGGGCTCTTACCCCACCGTTTCACCCTTACCCGGGGCCGAGGCCCTGGGCGGTCTGATTTCTGTGGCGCTTTCCGTCGGGTTGCCCCGCCCGGGCGTTACCCGGCACCGTTGTCTTGTGGAGTCCGGACTTTCCTCTCGGGCGTACGCCCCAGCGGCCATCCGGCCCTCCGCGCCTGGGCTGGGTAGGCTTTGTGGTCTGCGGCGTCAAGAGCTGACGGATCAGAGAAGGGGCCAGCCCCTTCTCGGCCTGCGGCCAATTCAACCCCGGGATATTTTTGGCCAGATGAAGAGCGGATCAGGTTGTTATGTCCGACGGGGTGAGCGCATTCATATCCGCCATGTCCAGCGGACCTTTCGCCCAGGGTCGAAATCGCAATCGGACAGCCGCCAGCAGTTTTGCATCGTCCACGGGGGCGGTGAAACCTGCCATCCGAGCAGAGGCGCGAAATGCTTCTGCATCAGGTGACATCGAATCAATTCCTGTGCCGCGCGGTTTGGCCAGCGCTTGCCTTTCGAGCCTGTTCCAGTCGAAGCGCGGCCCAGGGTCGGATTTGCGCCCGGGCGCCATGTCGGAATGTCCGATGACCCCGGACGGCGTAATGGACCAGCGGGTCATGATCAGGGGCAACAGCTGTTCCAGCACTGCCATTTGCGGCTGCGAGAACGGATGTGTTCCGGTATTGTCCAGTTCGATCCCAACCGAGCGCGAGTTGATGTCGTCCTTGCCGCCCCATTCCCCTGCCCCGGCATGCCAGGCGCGATCTTCTTCCCGCACCATTTGCCAAAGGGTGCCGTCATTGCCGATCAGGTAATGGGCCGAAACCTCGGAAGCCGGGTCGCACAGGCGATCCAGAGCCGCCAGTGCACTGTCCATGGCCGTATAGTGGATCACGATCAAGAATGGCACCAACCCGCCCCGGCGCTTGCCGAAATTCGGAGACGGATGCCAGATCGGCGTCAGGGCGTCAGTTGTTAACGGCACTGCGGAACGGGCTGGGGTCCCAGCCACAGGCATAGCCGTCGCCGTCCGGGTCCAGACCCTTGCGGTCACGTTGCGGACCGCCGTTGGACAGGAATTCGATCTGAGCCTGATCCGGTGACGGGAATTGCGCACAGTTCCGCTGTGCCTTGGCTTGCAGGTTGAAACCGGAGCGGCTGTAGAGTTGCGTGCCCACCGGATTGGAGGTGCTTAGCGCATATTGTACGATATTCGGCTGGCCGCTCGCCGTGCGCTCAGGCACGGCGGTTGGTGCGACAACTTCGTAGGTCTGGCGGTTTTGTTCAATCCGCGCGGCATCGGATTGGATGCTGCGCCTCTCGGACACGGCCGCGAAGTCCTGCTCGTCAGAGATCGCACTGCTGCTGGAGCCGGAAGCCGGCGACGCGGGGACCGAGGATTGCCCGGACGTGCTGGCCAACGCTGCGGCGGTCTGGTTGGCGATGTCCGCATTTTCACCCGTTGCAAAGGTTGATGCTCCTGACGCGCCCAGTGGTTGCTGGGAAACATCGACCGGAGCCAGCAGCGGATTGATCGCTCCACCCTGGCCGGCCAATTGAGCCTCGCGCCGCGCCTGATATTCAGGCGTGTTGAAACCCGTGCTGGTCAACGGCGCGACATTGGTGCAGGCCGCAGCCAGTGTCAGGGCCGGGACCAAAAGCAAAACACGCATTGTTTGGCTCCGTTTTTGGTAATCCACTTTCCCGAAGGCTTACCACCATTTGCCGGGCTTGGCCACAAATCCGGCTGCGTTTTCCAGCGCATAAGCGGTGTTGAGCAAGTCACCTTCTTCCCACGGGCGCCCGATCAGCTGCAACCCCAATGGAAGACCTTGTGCATCCAGGCCTGCGGGGACCGAGATACCGGGCAAGCCCGCGAGGTTCACGGTAACCGTAAAGACGTCGTTCAAATACATCTGAACAGGGTCCGCCTCGGTCATTTCCCCCAGACCGAACGCCGCCGAAGGGGTTGCCGGTGTCAGAATGGCATCGATGCCCGCGGCAAACACGTCTTCGAAGTCTTTCTTGATCAGGGTCCGGACCCGGCGCGCGCGGTTGTAATAGGCATCATAGAAACCTGCGGACAGCACATATGTGCCGACCATCACGCGGCGCTGCACCTCGGGGCCAAAGCCTTCGGCGCGAGTCTTTTCGTACATCTCAGTGATGCCATCGCCCTGCGCCAGCTGTGCGCGGCGGCCATAGCGAACACCGTCATAGCGGGCGAGGTTCGAAGATGCCTCGGCCGGGGCAATCACGTAATAGGCGGGCAGCGCGTATTTGGTATGCGGAAGCGAGATATCGACAATCTCGGCACCCGCGGCTTTCAGCATCGCTGCGCCATCGGCCCAGAGTTTTTCGATCTCGGCGGGCATGCCGTCCATACGGTACTCTTTCGGGATACCGATCTTCTTGCCCTTGATGTCACCAGTCAGCATGGCCTCGAAATTCGGGACGGCCAGTTCGGCACTGGTCGAATCCTTGGGGTCATGCCCGCACATGGTTTCCAGCATGATTGCTGCATCACGTACGTTCTTGGTCATTGGTCCTGCCTGATCCAGCGAGGACGCGAAGGCGACGATGCCCCAACGAGAGCAACGACCATAGGTGGGTTTGATGCCCGTGATGCCAACAAAGGCCGCAGGCTGGCGGATCGAGCCACCGGTGTCGGTACCTGTCGCCGCCAGGCACAAATCAGCAGCCACGGCAGACGCAGAGCCGCCAGAGGAGCCACCCGGTGTCAGATGCGCATCATCGTTGCCACGGCGCCATGGGCTGACCGCATTGCCATAGGTCGAAGTTTCGTTGGACGATCCCATGGCGAATTCGTCCATGTTCAGTTTACCCAGCATCACCGCGCCCGCGTCGGCCAGTTGCTGTGAAACCGTGGATTCGTATTCCGGCTTGAACCCTTCCAGGATTTTCGACGCCGCCTGCGACGGCACACCCTTGGTGCAAAACAGATCCTTGATACCGATCGGCAGGCCACACATCGACGGTGCATCGCCACGCTGGATCCGCTCATCCGCGGCCTTGGCGCGTTCCATCGCAATTTCCGGCGTCTTGTGGACAAAAGCGTTCAGCGCATCTGCCTCGTCAATGGCTTTCAGGCAGGCGTCAGTCAGCTCGACAGAAGTGACGTCACCGGAACGCAGGGCATCGCGTGCCTCGGCCAGACCCAGTTTGTTCAGATCGCTCATGTCTTACTCCACCACTTTAGGGACTGCGAAGAACCCTTCGCGGGCGTCAGGGGCGTTGGCCAGAACCTTGTCCTGCTGGTTGCCGTCGGTCACCTCGTCCTTACGGCGTTTCAGCCGCATCGGCGTGACCGAAACCATCGGCTCGACACCTTCGACATCCACTTCGTTCAGCTGTTCGATGAACCCTAGGATGGTGTTGAACTCGGATGCCAGCGCCGGGAGCGCGTCATCCTCGACCTTGATCCGGGCCAGTTTGGCCACTTTGGCGGCGGTGCTTTGGTCAATCGACATCGGCTTCCCTCATCTACGTTATGGGGCGTTTACCTGTCTGTCGCGGCAGTCGCAAGACCGCTGCGCCACAGGCCGTGGCGAGTTTTTGATCCCCCACATGACACCCGCCATTCAAAACTGAATGAGTGGTATGCAAAAACGTAAACTGATTAGTTCAATATTGATCTTGAAAACTGAACTATACTGTTCATTTCTAATTGTGCGACACAACGCAAACCGGAGAAAACCATGAAACCCCTGATGATTGCCGCAGTCTTGTCCGCCACCTTTTTGGCCGCACCGGCCATGGCCTTGGGTATCGACACAAACAACCTGACACGCACGTTGACCTTCCCGTCGCCTGTGACGGAGCCGGTCACACAGGACAAGGTTAAACCTGCAAAGTGACGCGCAGGTTCCGGCCGGGTCGGATATCCCCTCTCCGACCCGGCCAAAGCGCATATTCGAGGGTGCACAGCCCAAAGCGAGTCGTTAGCATTGCTGCAAATACCAAAAAGGAACTGCATAGGGCACTTGCGGTTCTGACAAGCAAGTGGAGCAGCTGATGAACACGCAAAAACAAGCGGTCCTGGATGCCATTGATGCGGCCAACGCAAATGACCCCAATCGCGATGATGGCCGCCCCGAAGCGCAGCTTTACGGCGAGCGGATGAGCGCAGAGCTTGACCGACTGTTTCCGGGCGCGTCCGACGCCTTGCAGATTGCGGCGCGTGGTCAACATGTGGAGCGGTGGAAACTTGCCCGCAATGAATTCCCTGAAGGCCGGGCGGGTTATCTGGCCTGGCGCAAGGCGCAGGGTGTGCATCACGCGGATGTGGTGATGAGTTTGATGACCCAAGAAGGCTATGACGCCGAGCAGGCCGAAGCCGCGGGTCGCATGTTGCGCAAGCAAGGCATCAAACGCGATGCAGAGGTGCAGGCGCTGGAAGATGTGATCTGCTTTGTATTTCTGAAATGGTATTTCCAGCCCTTTGCGGCGAAACACTCAGCCGAGAAAATCCAAAGCATCGTTGAGAAGACTGCCCGCAAGATGTCGCCCGAGGGCCGCGCACGGGTTTTGTGCGAATTCGACCTGCCGGATCATCTGGCCGCAGCCTTTCAAGACTGAGAAAAGGGCCGCGCCGTTTCACCGACCGAATCATAAGTCTGAAGGATGGTCACGACAGGCCTACCCGACATATGCTCATGATCCACGAGTTTGGGTGACGCGGCCCCTGATGAGGGCCGCACGATACACTTCGATCATCCAGCCCAGCATAATAGCATTCAGGATATGCCACATGAAATGTGTCCCCACCGGCCATTGAGCACAGAGACGCATATCGAGGGCACGGAAGGCAATCGACAGGATCAGGATCAACGCCCCGATTTTCAGCCCTTTGGCCAGAATCGGATCACGGTCGCGCAACGCAACAGCATAGATCAGGATCAGCAAAGCGACCGGCGCATAAACCGCCGACCCTCCAAGCCCCGGAACCTGTTGGAAAAGTGGGACAGCAGCAGCCGCATAGGGAAGAAAAAGAAGCATTCCCCCGAACGCCAGCCCCAAAGGCATCCTCCAGATGTTTTTGTTCACCGCAAAGATATAGACCAAAATGAACGACAGTATGGGCGCGACATCCGCCAAAGCCGCCCATACCTGCGCATGCGTGTGAAACAGGTAACTGCCAAACCCGATGATCGCCAGAAGCGCCACCAGAACCTTGGCCAGCGGCATGTTCTGATTGCGCACGCGCCGCCACATGACCCATGCGCAAATCAGAAAAGCAGCGTTTGTGACCGCGTTAACGGGCTCGGCCCAGTAGGCCGGAGACAACCGCTCGCAATACCCGTCTATTTCACGAAACCAATCCATGGAAATTTACTTATCCGATGTTAGGCTGCCGCCAACAGAATGATTGGGAGGAAATAATTATGAACATTATCTGGTTGGGCCATGGAAGTTTCCGTATCGAAACCCAGGGACAGGTGCTGCTAATCGACCCCTGGCTGACCGGCAACCCGGTCTTGCCCGAGGAACAGCATGACGCCGCCGTTGATGGCGCCACCCACATCCTTCTGACCCATACACATTTTGACCATGTCGTCGACGTTCTGCCTTTGGCCAAACACCTGAAGATTCCGGTTGTGGGACAATATGACCTGATGGGGTACTGGGCCGAAGCCGAAAGCATCGAGACCATTGGTTTCAACAAGGGCGGTACGGTCAACCTGAACGGGGTCAAGGTAACAATGGTCCCGGCCTCTCACAGCTCGACATTTTCGACACCGGATGGCCTGCGCACGGGCGGCAGCGAGGTCGGCTTCATGATCAGTACCGAGGGCCGCATGGTCTATGTATCAGGTGACACGGATATCATGGCGGATATGGACTGGATGGGGGATTACTACAAACCCGATATCGGCATCCTGTCCACAGGTGGGCACTTCACCATGGATATGAAAGGCGCCGCCTATGCAGCCAAACGATACTTCAACTTCAAAACTGTGATCCCCTGCCACTACAAGACCTTCCCGATTCTTGAGCAATCCGCTCAGGCGCTGGCAGGTGCTTTGCCGGGTGTAGACGTCATCGAACCGCAGGTTATGCAGGCGATAAAGCTGTAGGGATGATATGACCAGCGACATTGTCCCTTCACCTGAACTGATCGCAGTTGTACGGCGATGGAATCAAGCCGTTCATGACAAGGATCGGGCTGTGCTGGTCAATATGTTGTCATCCTCGGAACACCTGCGGTATCAGGGCTCGGCGGATGAAGAGGCATGGTCCGGGCAGGTGTTTCGCCGTGGCTTCGCGGATCACACCAAGGAAATCCCGTACTATGACTGGCAGGAACATTCGCTGGAAGCTTTTGAATGTGGGGATGTGGGCTGGGCATTTTGCGAAGCGACGCTGACCTTTCATTCGAACGGCAATTCAGCCTGGCACCGCTTTACATTTGTACTGCATCTGGAAGACGGCGTCTGGAAAATGGTGCAGCTGCATGTGTCCAACCCAACCTCGAACATGGAAAAGATCGGCATCGAACATGCGGCGTTGAATGCACTGATCGAAGCCGCAAAGCAGGAGTTCACACAGGATCAGACCGAGGGAACCGCCTCGGTCATGTTCACTGACATTGTCGGGTCGTCAGATATCACCCGGCAATTGGGCGACAAGAAATGGGCCCAGCTTATTTCCGGTCATTTTGATCTGACTGAAAACCTCATCCACGCCCATCAGGGACGGCTGGTCAAATCCCTTGGGGACGGCACGATGTCGATCTTCCCAACGGTTCAGGATGCAATCCAGGCAGCAATCGAGCTGCAAAGTAAGAACGCGTTGGAAAATGCCGAAACACCTCTGGGTCTGCGGATTGGAATTCATACCGGCGACGTCATACAGAAAGATGAGGATTTCTTCGGGTCCGTCGTCAATAAGGCCGCGCGCGTGACAGACGTAAGTGGCCCGAACGAAATTCACGTCACCGACGTAACCAGATTGCTGGTCAGCCCGGCGGGCGGTCTGAAATTCAGCACGCCAAAATCGGTCTCACTGAAAGGGTTCGGCGGGCAGCAGACAGTGTATCGCCTGGACTGGAACTGACAGTAGCCGTCCTGTCAGGCCAGCCTCATTTTTCTTTTCGTTTTTCTGCGAAAAAATCCAGCAGCAGGGTTTCACATTCTTTGGCTGCTAAGCCGTCATAGACCTCGGGCTTGTGATGCGCTTGCGGGTGGGAAAAAACCCTCGCGCCATGGGCCACGCCGCCGGATTTGGGATCGGAAGCCCCGTAATAAACGCGCCGGATACGCGCGGCCGCCAGGGCCGCTGCGCACATGGCGCAGGGTTCCAGTGTGACATAGATATCATGTCCGGGCAGTCTTTCAGATCCAGCATGGGCACAGGCCGCGCGCAAAGCCAGGATTTCTGCATGCGCCGTTGGGTCGTTCGACTCACGCGTCCGGTTTCCTGCCACCGCCACAACAGAGCCGTCCGGCCCGACAATGACCGCGCCAACGGGCACTTCGCCGCGATCCGCTGCAGCGCGCGCCTCACTCAGTGCCTGTTCCATATGCGATTTGAACATCATGCCCCTGACTGCATCAGAAACCTGCCTTTCGCAAGCGCGCGGGATAGGGTATGGCCCAGACATGAACAAGACCCCTCCTCCCGGCGACCGGATCGCCAAAGTCCTGGCCCGCGCCGGCGTCGCGTCGCGGCGCGAGGCCGAACGCATGATCGAAGCTGGCCGCGTGGCCGTAAATGGCAAGGCCATCGACAGCCCCGCCCTGAACGTAACAGAAAAAGACAAGATCGTTGTCGACGGTAAACCGGTCTCGGAACCGGAACCCTCGCGCTTGTGGCTGTATCACAAGCCTGCTGGGCTGGTCACAACAACCCGCGACGAAAAAGGGCGCGATACGATTTTCGACAAGCTGCCCGAAGACATGCCGCGGGTGATGAGCGTTGGCCGGCTTGACCTGAATTCCGAAGGTCTGCTGCTGCTGACTAATGATGGTGCTATCAAGCGCAAGCTTGAACTGCCAGCGACCGGCTGGTTGCGCAAATACCGTGTGCGGGTAAACGGCCGCCCGAAAGACGAAGATTTCGAACCGCTGCGCAAAGGGCTGGTGATTGAGGGAGAGCGGTTCCAGCCGATGACCGTCACGCTGGATCGCCAGCAAGGGGCCAATGCCTGGCTGACCATCGGTCTGCGCGAAGGAAAGAACCGTGAAATCCGCCGCGCGATGGAAGATATCGGTTTTAATGTGAACCGTTTGTTGCGGGTTTCTTACGGACCGTTCCAATTGGGCAATCTGAAGCCGGGCGAAGTCGAAGAAATCCGCCGCCGCGTTATGCGCGATCAACTTGGCCTGGATTCGGATGCCAAACCCGAAGCGGCCCCCAAACGCCCGACGCGACCACAAAGAAAACGCCCGCCCATCGGCAAGAATCCCCGCAAGTGATGCAGGTTCGGCAACCTTCCCCCTAGCGCCAAGCATGCGTATCCCCTAAATTTTCTGTGATTGCTGCTATTTGGGGAGCGTGATGTCCGGAAGCGGAGTGCAAAAATTCGCCTACGCCGTATTGCTGGTGCTTTTGTTTGGCGTGTGCACAGGCGTGCTTGGGGGCTTGTAACGCATGGCAAAGCGATTTGGCGGCAAATACAGCCCTCAGGACAATGCGTCCGGTGACACTCTTCAGCCCCGTGGACAATTCGATGGCGCGCGGGTCGAACCTGCGGGTGCACGGGCCAATGTCCTGTTCATACCGGCGATCCCATTGGTATTTCTGTCGCTGAACGACGGCGCGATTGGCATGACCATTGGTCTGATCGCAGCTGGCCTGCTGACGGCAGCTGCGTTTTTGCTGCGCGAAGGTCTGCGGGCCGAAGCCGCGTTTAACGCCCGTAAAACCGCCCGCCGACCTTCTTTTCCGCGTAAAATCTTTGCCAGCCTTCTGACAGGTCTGGGTGCCGCTCTTGCGTCGTACCGGACCGAGTTTCTGAATGCGGAAACGGCATCACAAGTCAGCCTGCTTGCCCCCGTCTTGTTCGGCGCGGCAGCAACCGTGCTGCATTCGGCCTCCTTCGGGTTTGATCCGATGAAGGACAAAGGCATGGAAGGAATTGACACCTTTCAGCAAGATCGCGTTGCCCGGGTCGTTGAGGATGCGGAAAACCGTCTTTCCGAGATGACGGACGCCATCAAACGCGCGGGTGATCGCCGGATCGAAGCCCGTTTGGAACGGTTTCAGGACACTGCACGTGACCTTTTTCGAACGGTCGAGGAAGACCCCCGCGATCTGGCGGGCGCGCGAAAATACATGACGGTTTATCTACAGGGCGCGCGTGATGCGACGGTCAAGTTCGCCGATGTCTATGCCCGGACCCGCGATGCGCAGGCGATGACGGACTACGTCGCGCTGCTGGATGACCTAGAACAGAATTTCGCCGCGCGTACGCGCAAAATGCTATTGGATGACCGCAGTGATCTGACGGTCGAAATCGACGTGCTGCGCGAAAGACTGCAGCGCGAAGGCGTCCGGTTGGACTGACCGGCCATTATTTGAGCGAGGAACATCCCCATGTCCGATGAGATCAAGAACAAGGCGGCTCAGGCCGAAACACTGGTGCAGGAAGTCACCGCAGTTGCCCTGCCCGAACCAAAGGCCGAGGTTATCTCGCTTGAAGAAGCCGACGAACCAGTGAGTGCCGAGATCCGCAAGCGCATGGACGAGATCGACATGAGCAACACCAATTCGATTGTTGCTTTCGGATCTTCCGCTCAGGCCGAATTGCAGGAAATCAGTCAGGCCATGCTGGCGGATGTGCGCAACAAGGATGTAGGCCCCGCAGGCGACAGCCTGCGCAATATCGTGACCACGATCCGCGGGTTTTCGGTCAGTGAGCTGGACGTGCGCCGCGAGCGCAGCTGGTGGGAAAGGCTGCTGGGCAGGGCCGCGCCATTTGCGAAATTCACCGCTCAGTTTGAAGAAGTTCAGGGGCAAATCGACCGCATAACCGACGATCTTCTGGGGCATGAGCATACACTGCTCAAGGACATCAAATCGCTGGACCTGCTGTACGAAAAAACACTGGGCTTCTATGATGAACTGGCGCTGTACATCGCGGCGGGTGAAGAAAAGCTGACCGAATTGGACAGCCACGACATCCCCGAAAGGGAAGCTGCCGTTCAGGCCGCGCCAGAAGAAGAACAAGTGATGAAAGCGCAGGAACTGCGTGACATGCGCGCCGCGCGTGACGATTTGGAGCGCCGCGTGCACGATCTGAAACTGACCCGTCAGGTCACGATGCAGTCGCTGCCTTCGATTCGGCTGGTGCAGGAGAACGACAAGTCTCTGGTCACAAAGATCAACTCGACGCTGGTGAACACCGTGCCGCTGTGGGAAACGCAACTGGCACAGGCCGTTACCATTCAGCGCAGCGCCGAAGCTGCCGCCGCGGTGCGCGACGCCAACGATTTGACCAACGAGCTTTTGACTTCGAATGCTGCCAATCTGCGCCAGTCGAACAAGATGATCCGCGAGGAAATGGAACGCGGCGTGTTCGATATCGAAGCTGTCAAAAAGGCCAACGCAGACCTGATCGGCACTATCAACGAAAGCCTGGCCATTGCGGATGAAGGAAAAGCCAAACGTGCCGCGGCCGAGGCCGAGCTGCAGAAGATGGAGGCGGAACTGCGCGACACTCTGGCATCCGCCAAGGCGCGACGAGACGGGACCGGCGACAACGCCGGAACCGCTCTCCCCGGCTGAGGCTGAACTGGGCGTGCGGGATATTACATATCTGAAAAAGGCGCTGGGGATGGCGGCGGTTTTGGCTTTGGCCAATTGCGATGAAACACTGACTTCCTCGATTCCACCGCAAGCGCGCCCAGCGCCTGTTTCTGTTGCGGCGAATGCCTATGTACCGCCCTCTGCCGCAAGTCAGGATTTGGCGCGGTTTTACCAGCGTGTCGAACGCGACCTTCTGGTGCGGGGGTTATTGCGGACAGACGGGGGCGGCCCTGATACACCTTATGACGCCCAGGATCTGGCGCGAAATTTCGAAACGATTGCGTTCTACAGCGAATATCCGACCCAAAACGTTTCCATCGGTTCGCGCCAGACAGACGGGCAGCTCAGCCGGTGGTCGGGGCCGGTGCGCATCCAGACTGAGTTTGGGCCTTCCGTGCTGCCCGCCGTACGGCAACAAGATGCGGAACGGGTTCAATCCTTTGCGTCGCGCCTGGCGAGGCTGACGGATCATCCGATTTCCGTGGTCTCCCGAAACGCTAACTTCCACGTCTTCTTCGCGGGCAAGGACGACAGCGCCTATGTGGTGTCCCGACTGAAACAGCTGATCCCGAATATCAGTCAGGCTTCGCTTGATCTGGTCGCAAATCCGAGATCGAATTTCGATTGTTTTGTTTTTGCCTCGGCGACAACGGCCTCTCCGTATAAATATGTGCGCGCCGTTGCGTTGATCCGGGCCGAATTGACTGATCTGGTCCGTCGCAGCTGTATCCACGAAGAAATCGCACAGGGGCTGGGATTGTCGAACGATAGCCCGGCAGCACGCCCATCGATCTTCAATGATGATGACGAGTTTGCCCTGCTGACGAGCCATGACGAAAAACTGCTGACAATGCTTTATGACAAGCGGCTTGAGCCCGGCGTGACAGTCGATCAGGCCCGCCCCATCGTGCATGTCATTGCCCGGGAATTGATGGGGCAGCCGCTCTGACCCAAGGACAGGAGAACCCAAATGGGAATATTCGATTTTCTGACCGGAGAATTCATTGACGTCATCCATTGGGTTGACGACACTCGCGACACAATGGTCTGGCGGTTCGAGCGTGAAGGCCATGAAATCAAATACGGTGCCAAGCTGACGGTGCGGGAAGGTCAGGCGGCAGTATTTGTGCACGAGGGGCAGCTGGCGGATGTGTTCACGCCAGGTCTCTATATGCTTGAGACTAACAACATGCCGATCCTGACCACGTTACAGCACTGGGATCATGGCTTTCAGTCGCCGTTCAAGTCCGAGATCTACTTTGTCAACACGACCCGGTTCAACGACCTGAAATGGGGGACCAAGAACCCGATCATGCTGCGCGACCCCGAGTTTGGGCCGACCCGCATTCGTGCCTATGGCACCTATACCGTGCGCGTAAAAGACCCGGCCAGGTTCCTTGTGGAAATCGTTGGAACCGACGGCGAGTTCACCATGAACGAGATCAGCTTTCAGGTCCGCAACATCATCGTGCAAGAATTCAGCCGCGTGATTGCGGGATCTGGCATTCCCGTGTTGGACATGGCAGCAAACACGGCTGATCTGGGCAAACTGATCGCGGCCGAAGTTTCCCCGGTGCTGGAAGGCTATGGGTTGGAAATGCCAGAATTCTACATCGAGAATATTTCGCTTCCGCCAGCGGTCGAGGCCGCATTGGACAAGCGAACCTCGATGGGGTTGGCCGGAGATCTGGGTAAATTCACACAGTATTCCGCGGCGGAGGCGATGACGGCTGCGGCCAGCAACCCCAGCCAGGGCGGTGGCATGGGCGCAGGTCTTGGCATGGGAATGGGCATGGCAATGGCACAGCAGATGTCAAACATCGCAGCAGGCCAGCCAAGCGGCCCGTGGGGAGCGCCCGCCCCCTCTGCCCCGCGACCGGCAGCCCATGTGGCCCCGCCGCCGCCACCGGTCGAGCATGTTTGGCATATCGCCGTGGATGGGCAGACCAGCGGCCCGTTTTCCAAAGCCAGGATGGGCAGAATGGCCAGCGAGGGCGATCTGACGCGCGACACCTATGTCTGGACCGCGGGCCAGGACGGCTGGAAGAAGGCCGGAGACGTGCAGGAACTGGCGCAGTTGTTCACCATTCTGCCGCCACCGCCGCCGGGGGCCTGACCAAAACGCGACACTCCTCCATCTGTCCTGACACTATTGGGTAATGTATGACACACGCCCCTGACCTTGCAGAGCACCGCTTCCCCTGCCAGCAATGCGGCGCAGATTACCGGTTCAGCCCTGGCGATGGTACGCTGACATGTGATCATTGTGGTCATTCCGAACCCATCGGATCGGGTCCCTGGCAAGGTGCCAGCCTGCGCGAACTGGATTTTGACGCGGCCATTGCGGATCGTCTGCCTGACAGCGAGCTGGAACAGACCCGCGTTCTGTCCTGTCCGAACTGCGCGGCGCAGGTTGAATTCGACCCCAATACGCACGCTGCGGAATGCCCGTTCTGTGCCACGCCGGTGGTAACCAACACTGGTGTGAACCGGCATATCAAACCGAAGGGCGTTCTGCCTTTTGCTTTCGACGAGCGCGAGGCGCATAAGGCGATGAGCGATTGGCTGGGGCGGTTATGGTTCGCGCCAAACGGGTTGAAGGATTATGCCCGCAAGGGCCGCAAGATGCAGGGCATCTATGTGCCTTACTGGACCTTTGATGCCGACACCAAGTCCACCTACCGTGGTGAGCGCGGCGTGATTTATTATGAAACCCGCACCGTGATACGGGACGGTAAACGGGTTCAGCAACAGGTGCCAAAAGTGCGCTGGTCGCCCAAATCAGGTCGTGTTGCGCGGTTTTTTGATGACGTTCTGGTGCTGGCCTCGCAGTCGCTGCCCAAGGCTTACACTGACGCGTTACAGCCTTGGGATCTGCCGGCACTTGAACCTTACCAGCCAGAATACCTCGCCGGGTTTCGCGCCGAGGCGTATACGGTTGAACTCAATGAGGGCTATACCGAGGCCCGCGCGCATATGGCGCGCGTGATCGAACGGGATGTTCGCTTCGATATTGGGGGTGACAAGCAGCGTATCCACGCGGTGGACACCGAGGTGCGCAATGTCACATTCAAACATATTCTGCTGCCGATCTGGATGGCGGCTTACAAATATCGCGGGCAGACCTATCGATTTGTGGTGAACGGTCGAACTGGGCGGGTTCAGGGGGAACGTCCGTGGTCAGCCATCAAGATCACGATTGCCGTTGTTCTGGGCCTGCTTGTTGCCGGGGTTGTCGGGTATCTGGCAGCCAACGGGCAGCAATAGCAACTGCTTGTACATCTCGCGCGGCATGATCATCCTAAGGGTCGGAACATAACAACGAGGCGCCTGTGTCATTCGCAGAACTGAATAACCTTCTGGAGAAACGCCATTCCTGCCGGGCCTTCCTGCCCGACCTTGTACCAAAAGAGCAGATCGAACAAATCGTGGCCAGCGCGGCCCGGGTCCCAAGCTGGTGTAACGCGCAGCCGTGGCAATTGGTGATCACAAGCGGCGCAGAGACCGACAGGTTCCGCGCGGCGATGCAAAACGAAGCTGAAACAGGCGCACCGGCCCCCGATCTTCCGTTTCCCGCGTCATATTCAGGCGTCTATCAAGACCGCCGCCGCGCGTGCGGTTGGGCGCTTTATGAAGCAGTCGGTGTGGAACGCGGGGACCGGGCAGGATCGGCACGACAAATGATGCGCAATTTCGCTCTGTTCGATGCACCGCATTGCGCCATCGTCTCAAGCCCGGCGGAACTTGGGCCATATGGCGCAATGGATTGCGGAGGGTTTGTTACGGCTTTTTCGTTGGCAGCGCAGGCGTTGGGAGTGGCAACCATTCCTCAGGCCGCATTAGCCGCGTATGGCCCTTTCCTGCACAGATATTTTCGGATCCCGGAAGACCGCCTGATCCTGTGCGCGATTTCCTTTGGGTATTCGGACAGAAAGCACCCCGCAAATAACTTTCGCACAGATCGTGCCGCGCTGGGTGACTTTGTCGACTGGCGCGGCTAAACCATCGCTCAGGCAAGATAATCGCCAAGAGGGGGGAACCACGTGCGCGCTTTGCTGCAAAGAGTTTCGCAAGCCAAAGTATCGGTCGATGGCAACGTCATTGGCGTATCCGGTCCGGGGCTTTTGATTCTTGTCTGCGCCATGCAGGGGGACGATGAGGCTCAGGCTGAAAAACTGGCCCGGAAAACCGCCAGACTCAGGATCTTCAAGGACGACGCGGGCAAGATGAACCGCTCGCTTCTGGATGTAAAAGGGTCAGCCTTGGTGATCAGCCAGTTTACATTGGCGGCAGATACAACAAGCGGTAACAGGCCGGGGTTTTCAACTGCAGCACCGCCCGAACTGGGCGAGCATCTGTATAACACCTTCGCAAACTACCTTGCTGCGCAAGGTGTAGCGGTGGAAACTGGACAATTCGGGGCCGACATGGCCGTTGAACTTGTCAACGACGGACCGGTCACAATCTGGGTGGAGACTTGATGGATACTGAAAAGCAAGCCGTTCAACTTTGGCGCGCCGGAGTTGAGGCCGTTGACGGATACACCGCCACCGAGGCCGCCCTGCACGACATCCCGAAACCGGATCGTATTCTGGCCGTTGGCAAGCCTGCCGCCGCCATGGCACGGGCGGCGTTGGAGCAGTTCGGCGCGGTGCCCACGCTTGTCGTGACCAAGGACGATCACGGTCGGGACTTGCCTGACACTGTCGAGGTGATCGAAGCCTCGCACCCGGTTCCGGACAACCGCAGCCTTGCAGGCGGGCGCGCTCTGCGTGCTGCGCTGGAGCAGATGGAACCCGGATCACATGTGCTGCTTCTGGTGTCGGGTGGCGCGTCTTCGTTGGCCGAGGACCTTTTGCCCGGAAAATCGCTGAGCGATCTTGAAGCGTTGAACCGCAAGTTACTGTCAGAGGGAATGGACATCGGCGCTATGAACGCTGAGCGGCGCAAACTGTCCCGCATCAAAGGCGGGGGGTTGCTGTCGCACTTTGCGGGCGCGCGCGCGACCGTTCTGGCCATCTCGGACGTACCGGGCGACGACCTCAATGTCATTGGATCGGGTGTCGGCGCTTTGCCTTCCAGCCACACATTTGAGGCCGTCACGCGGATCGTGGCCTCGAACGCCCATGCCCGCAGTGCGGTTGTACAAGCCGCCGAAGCGGCTGGGCTAAAGGTTTGGGCCGATGAAGAGGCGCTGCATGACGACTATCTGAAGGTTGCCGCACATCTCGGCCAACTGCTGCGCGGCATGGAAAAGGGCGTGATGGTCTTCGGCGGAGAGCCGACAGTGGTCTTGCCCGATCACCCTGGGCGCGGTGGGCGAAACCAGGCGCTGGCACTTGCACTGGCGCAGGAGATTGCCGGGCAGCCAAACCTGACAGTTGTTGTCGGCGGCACGGACGGCACAGACGGGCCGACCAATGCGGCAGGGGGAATCATTACCGGCGCAACATGGAGCGCAAGCGGGATAACCGCCCTTCGAAATGCTGACAGCGGATCGTTTCTGGAAAAAGCCCAAGCCTTGCTGACAACCGGGCCAACCGGCACCAATGTCATGGACCTGGTTGTCGCAATACGTGGATGAATTGACGCATATCGCACCGCGCCGTACCGCAAAGGCTCGGAAACTGGCCTGAAACAGAATTGTATCATAGTATTCTTGTGGAAAGGGCATCGCGCCAAACAAGGTTACTTGCGATTCGGCCTTCGGCATCTAGGAGAAATACCCTTGCCCGGTCCGCCGAAATAAGCCAACGTTGACTCATGCGTCAACAAAAACCCGAAAAGGGTTAAAACCACTCGATAGGGAGAATAATCGATGAACGAACAAATCACGCATATGGCCGGTCAGGTCACAGCCGGAAAAATGACCCGCCGCGAATTCATGGGGAAAGCCGCGGCTCTGGGTGTTTCGGCTGCGATGGCCAGCACAATGTTCGCGGACGCCGCTCGGGCTGCTGGGCCGAAAAAGGGCGGTGATTTGAAATTTGGTCTTCAGGGTGGTGAATCCACTAACTCTCTGGACCCAGCGACCTACGCAAGCTCGGTTCCCTTCCAGAACGGCAAACAGTTTGGTGACCAGCTTGTTGAAGTTGCACCAGACGGCTCGATCGAGCCGCGTCTGGCGGAAAGCGTTGAAGGCAGCGCCGACGCTAAGGTTTGGACTTTCAAGCTGCGTCAGGGTGTCGAATTCCACAACGGCAAGACTATGACCAGCGAAGACGTGCTGAAAACCATGCAGCGCCACTCGAACGAAGACTCCAAGTCCGGTGCCCTGGGCATCATGAAGGGCATTGAGTCAATGAAAGCTGACGGCGACAACTTCCAGGTCACCCTGACCGAGCCAAACGCCGACCTGCCCTATCTGATGGCCGATTACCACCTGATCATTCAGCCTGATGGCGGTATGGATAATCCGGGGGCAGGTATCGGGACTGGACCGTACAAATTGGAAGTTGACGAACCCGGTGTGCGTCACTTGTTTACAAAGAACGAAAACCACTGGAACAGCGATTACGGCAATTTCGACAGTGTCGAAGTCATCGTCATCAACGACGCAACTGCGCGTACCGCTGCCCTGCAATCCGGACAGGTCCACGCGGTCAACCGCGTGGAACCCAAAGTTGCCGACCTGTTGGGCCGCGCACCCAACCTGACCGTACATTCTACCGCTGGTCGCGGTCACTATGTCTTCATCATGCATTGCGACACGGCACCGTTTGATAACAATGAACTGCGCACCGCGCTGAAATACGCCATCAATCGGGCTGACCTGGTAGACAAGGTTCTGCGAGGCTACGGTTCGATCGGTAATGATATGCCGATCAACGCGGCCTACCCACTGTTTGACGAAACAATCGAGCAGCGCGAGTTCAGTGTCGAAAAGGCGGCCGAGCACTACAAAAAGTCTGGCCATGATGGCTCGCCGATTATCCTGCGTGTTGCAGATGGTGCCTTCCCAGGTGCTGTCGACGCCGCAGCTCTGTTCCAGCAGACGGCCGCTCAGGCTGGTATCCCGCTGGAAATCAAACGTGAGCCCAACGATGGCTACTGGTCCGAAGTCTGGAACGTCCAGCCCTTCTGTGCGTCGTACTGGGGTGGTCGCCCTGTACAAGACCAGATGTATACTACCGCTTACCTGTCAACTGCGGATTGGAACGACACTCGTTTCAAAGTTCAGGCCTTTGACGATCTGTTGTTTTCGGCGCGTGCAGAACTGGATGCAGAAAAGCGCAAAGGCATCTATAGCCAGATGGGCCGTTTGGTCCGCGACGAAGGCGGCTTGATCTGCCCGATGTTCAACAACTTTGTTGAAGGCGTCAGTAATCAGCTGGATGGTTGGGAATCAGATCCGAACCAAGAGATGATGAACGGCAATATGTCCCGCAAAATGTGGTTCGTCTAAAACGGGCCACGGATCATGCATCCTATCATCAAACTGGTTTCCCAGCGCCTCGCGCTGGGACTCCTATTGCTGTTTGGCGCTTCGGCCCTGATTTTTGGCCTGACCGAAGCCCTTCCCGGAGACGCAGCGCAAGCCGTCCTGGGGCAGTCCGCAACTCCAGAGGCCCTTGCAAACCTGCGCGAAGAAATGGGCCTGAACCGGCCTGCCCTGACCCGCTATTTCGAGTGGCTGGGCGGTATCGTTCAGGGTGATCTGGGTCAGTCCCTGACCAACAAGCTCGACATTGCGGAAAGCATTGGCAAACGGTTGGGCAACACATTGTTTCTGGCATGCGCCGCGGCCGTGGTTTCGGTTCCGCTTGCCATCTTCCTTGGCTTGCTGGCAGTCCGCTACCGCAACCGCTGGCCGGACAAGCTGATCTCAGCTGTCACGCTTACGACAGTGTCAATACCAGAGTTTCTGATCGGCTACGTGGTGATCTACTATGTTTCGGTAAAGCTGGGCTGGTTTTCCTCGCTTGCGATGATCAATGACTCGATGTCATTCGGGCAAAAACTCAATGCGATCGCATTGCCCGCTTTCGTGCTGACGCTGGTGGTCTTGGCGCAGATGATGCGCATGACCCGCGCGGCGATCCTCAACCTGATGCAGTCGGCCTATATCGAAACAGCGGAACTGAAGGGGTTGTCAAACTTTCAGGTCATTGCGCGACACGCCTTTCCGAACGCGATCTCACCCATTGTAAACGTGGTGATGCTGAACCTGGCCTATCTGGTCGTGGGCGTTGTCGTGGTCGAAGTGGTGTTCGTTTATCCCGGCATGGGACAATACCTGGTGGACTCGGTAACCAAGCGTGACGTGCCGGTCGTGCTGGCGTGTGGTGTGGTCTTTGCCGCCGTCTATATCGGGCTGAACATGGTGGCCGATATCGTGTCGATCCTGGCCAACCCAAGACTGAGGCATCCGAAATGATGAAGAATATTCCAATTTCGGCGATGATCGGTCTGTTTTTCACAGGTCTCTATTTCTTTGTCGCCTTAGCCGCGCCTTGGATTGCGCCCTACGGCATGGCCGAAGTGGTTGGCGATGTGTGGGAGCCATCAAGCGCCGAACACCTGTTGGGCACCGACAATATCGGTCGGGATCTGCTGACACGCATGATCTACGGCGGGCGTACGACGATCTTCATTGCGGCTGCGGCTACGATCCTCAGCTTTGCGACCGGCACGTCGCTGGGTTTGCTGGCTGCGGTTCTGGGCGGTTGGGCCGATCAGGTGCTCAGCCGGGCAGTTGATCTGGTCATGTCGATCCCGACCCTGATCCTGGCACTGGTCATTCTGGCCATTGTCCCGGTGACGGTCCCGATCCTGATCCTGGTGATGGGTCTTCTGGACGCGACACGCCCGTATCGCCTGTCGCGGTCGGTTGCCGTCGACATCAACGTGATGGATTATGTCGAGGCCGCCAAGTTGCGCGGCGAAGGCCGTGCCTGGATCATCTTCCGTGAAATCCTGCCAAACGCCCTGTCACCTCTGGTGGCCGAGTTTGGGCTGCGGTTCATCTTTATGGTCCTCTTCATCTCGACCCTTTCGTTTCTGGGGCTGGGCGTTCAGCCACCGCTGGCCGACTGGGGCGGCATCGTGAAGGAAAACAAGGACGGCATCGTTTATGGCATCGGCGCAGCTTTGTACCCAGCTGTGGCCATCGCGACGCTGGCGATCTCGGTCAACCTTGTCGCTGACTGGGTCCTGAACAGAACCACATCGCTGAAAGGAGGCCGGGGATGAGTGATACCCTTCTCAAGGTCCGTGACCTCAAGATCGGTGCAACGGTCTATCCACCGGGTGAAAAACCCCATGACATCGAAATCGTGCACGGGGTCAGTTTTGACCTCGAACGCGGCAAGGTGCTGGGCCTGATCGGAGAATCCGGTGCCGGTAAGTCCACCATCGGCCTCGCTTCTATGGCCTATGGCCGGGGCGGTGTTGAAATTACCGGCGGCGAGGTTTGGGTAAATGGGCGCGATATCCTGAAATCGTCGCATGGCGAAATCCGCAATCTGCGCGGGGGTGAGGTTGCGTATGTGTCGCAATCCGCAGCCGCGTCGTTCAACCCGGCCAAGAAGATCATGGATCAGGTTGTCGAAGCTGCGGTCGAGCACAAGAAATTTTCGCGAAAAGAGGCCGAAGGCCGCGCGCGGGAACTGTTCGCCAAACTAGGCCTACCCGACCCGGATAATATCGGTGAACGCTACCCGCACCAGGTTTCAGGCGGACAGTTGCAGAGATGCATGACGGCGCTGGCGCTGTGCCCTGAACCCGATCTGGTGGTGTTCGATGAACCCACCACGGCTCTGGATGTGACCACGCAAATCGACGTGCTGATGGCGATCAAAGAAGCCATTCGCGATACCGGTGTTGCTGCTCTCTACATCACGCACGACCTTGCGGTCGTGGCGCAAGTCAGCGACGAAATCATGGTTTTGCGGATGGGGAATACGGTCGAATATGGGTCAACCGATCAGATCATCAACAACCCGCAGGAAGAGTACACGCAGGCTCTGGTCTCGGTCCGTTCGATCGAGCACGAGGAAAAACAGCCCACAGCGGAACCGCTGCTGAGCGTTGACGGTATCACCGCGCGCTACAAGGGGTTGAATTTCGACGTGCTGCACAACGTCAATGTCGAGCTTCATCCGGGTCAGACGCTGGCGGTTGTGGGTGAATCCGGGTCGGGTAAATCGACACTTGCCCGAGTGATCACCGGCCTGCTGCCGCCGCGCGATGGCGAGATTACGTTTGCCGGACGCAAGCTTTCGCCTGACCTTGCCGGACGATCCCGCGAGGACCTGCGCGAGTTGCAGATGATCTATCAGATGGCTGACGTGGCAATGAACCCGCGCCAGACAGTGGGTACGATCATCGGACGCCCGCTGGAGTTCTACTTCAACATGCGCGGTGCCGAAAAGCGCAAACGGGTCGTCGAACTGCTGGACGAGATCGAGTTGGGCGAGAAGTTCATCGACCGTTATCCGGCCGAGTTGTCCGGTGGCCAAAAGCAACGCGTCTGCATCGCGCGGTCACTGGCAGCCAAGCCCAAGATGATCATCTGTGACGAAGTGACATCGGCGCTCGACCCGCTTGTAGCGGACGGTATCCTCAAACTGCTGCTGGATTTGCAGAAGATCGAGGATGTGGCCTATCTGTTCATCACCCACGATCTGGCGACGGTTCGGGCGATCAGCGACAGCATCGCGGTGATGTATCAGGGACGCGTGGCCCGTTATGGTCCAAAGAGTCAGGTGCTCAGCCCGCCATTCGACGACTATACAGACCTTCTGCTGAGCTCGGTGCCCGAGATGCATCTGGGCTGGCTGGAAGAGGTCGTTGCCCATCGCAAAATGGAAAGTGCGGGGAACTGATCTCTGCGCCTGTAACATCACTTTGAAGAAATGGATTCCCGGCGTTTTGCACCTTGGCTGACGTCGGGAATTTATTATTTGGGACGCGATTTGGCAGGCGCGTGGTTTCAACTCGCGTATCGTCCGCATGAAATACTCAGATCAAAGGGCCAAGCCATGGACCGTAAACTACTATTGATCATTCTGGACGGAGTACCATACCGGAATTTCCGCCGCCTGTTCGGCAACCTCGAAGGCTGGGTCGACAGCGGCGAAGCTCGGGTGTGGAAGCACCGCGCAGTGCTGCCTTCAACTTCGGCCAGTTGCTATGCATCGATCCATACGGGCGTAACGCCGCAAGAACACGGCTGCACCGGAAACGGCAACGTCTTTCGCCTGAGCCATAAGGATGTCTTTAGCCAGGTACGTGAGGCCGGCGGCGTGACTGGGGCTGTCACACACAGTTTTTGGTCGCAGTTCTTCAACCGTCACCCGTTCGACTATGTCCGCGACGTCGAATATGACGAGCCAGAGAGCCAGACCATCAATCACGGTCGCTTTCACAGCATGACCGGCTACGGCAAAGACAACCAGATGACCCCGTCCGACGTCGATCTATTTGCCACCTTGACCAATCTGTGTCTGCGCTTTGGGCTGGACTATGGCATCCTGCACACCTGTACACTGGACAGCATGGGTCACCGTTTCTATCACGACTGCGAAGAAATGGATCATGCCTGCTTTGTTGCAGACGAGATGCTGGCCCCGTTCATCCCTCGCTGGCGCCAATTGGGGTATGAGGTGATCGTCACCGCCGATCATGGCCAAGACGAGCGCGGACACCACGGAGGGCGCAGCCCCCTGCAACAGGAAACCGCGCTGTATTACTTCGGCGATGCCGACGGGCCTGACGTAGAAACCGTAATCGACCAGATCCAATTGGCCCCGACCATTCTGAGCCGATTGGGTGCGCCCCTCGCAGACACGATGAGGGCTAAGCCGTTCCTGATGTAACTGACTCACTTCAGTCGTAGGGCCAGATCTCTTGCCCCAGTGCTTCGATAGCGACCGAGATCCGTTCGAAGCTGTCTGCTGCGCGCTTTACCGAGGTTCGCGCACGTAGGTACCCATGAACAAGGCCAAGTTCGTTGATCCAATGGGCCTGACCACCAGCCGCGCTTATCCGCTCGCAATAGACCTTCCCGTCATCGCGGAGCGGGTCACAGTCAGCGGTAATCACAACAGTTGGCGGCAGTTTCGAAAAATCATTTTCCTGTAGCGGCGCATAAGTCGGATCGCCTTGCGGCTGGGCGCCTGTGTATCGGACGGTTTCATAGAATTTGATGTCGTCCAGTGTCAGTAAAGGAGCATGGGCGTGCTCAAGATATGAGCCGCGCGATTGATCTCCGCCAAGGCCGGGATAGATCAGGACTTGCCCCAGAATATTGTCCAGCCGCCCGCGCGCATGGTGGGCAATAGCTGCTGACAAATTTCCTCCCGCGCTGTCCCCGGCCAGAACCAGCGGATCGCCATACTCGACCGCCGCCCATTTCACAGCTGTCCAGCAATCCTGGAACTGCGCTGGATGCACATGTTCAGGACACAGCCTGTAGTCGACTGAAACGACGCGGTATCCCGTCTGCGCACAAAACTCGGCACAGACATCATCGTGGCTGTCCAACCCGCCAACGACAAAGCCACCACCATGAAAATACACAACCGTTCGGGTCGGATGCCCGGCGGTATAATGGCGGACCGGCACGCCATCGGCGTACAGGTCCTGGGTTTCGACACCGGCAGGGCGCGGTTGGCGAAACTGCTTGCACATCGTGTCATAGACCCGACGCTGGTCCTCGATGGACAAATCGACCGCATCATCCGGATAGCTTTCGGCCGTGCGGCGTATGAACGCCCAGGTTTCTTCGTCGATCAGGCGTTCATAGTCCATTGTTCCTCCGGCTTATTTGGACCACTCCCAGGGCCGGGTAAATGCGCCCAGCACTTTCGAGACATCGTCTTCCGAAGATCCGTTCGCGTCAAGCTGCGCGACAAGGCCACGCTTTTTATCGTCGATCACCAGAACAACCCGCGCAGCAAGACCCGCAGCGTCAAGAGCACCATTGTAGATGCGGGTGATGGCGTGTTTGCGCAGGTCCGGCTTGAACACCTTGCCGACCGCAGTTTTCGGCAACTCGTCAAG
This sequence comes from Ruegeria sp. YKSF131, assembly GCF_059612645.1. NCBI lineage: Bacteria > Pseudomonadati > Pseudomonadota > Alphaproteobacteria > Rhodobacterales > Roseobacteraceae > Ruegeria > Ruegeria sp. YKSF131. Next base: position 100,224 of record NZ_JBXWQZ010000002.1, read on the forward strand.
AATGGTTATATGCTTGGGTTGTGCGGCTCGCTCATGCACGTGAACTTTGCAATATTCCAGCAGCTCATTTTCAGTGACCGACGCCCCATCAACCAATTCGACAAAGGCGCAGGGCACTTCGCCCGAATGCGCGTCCGGCTGACCGATCGCTCCTGCGAAGGCAACTGCATTGTGACCCAGCAGCGCCTCTTCGATTTCGGCAGGATCGATATTGTGACCACCGCGAATGATCAGGTCCTTGGCGCGACCGGTGATCCAAAGGTAGCCGTCTTCGTCAAACCGCCCTAGGTCGCCCGTACGCAGGTATTTGTCAAAGTGATAAAGACCAATGTTCTTTTCGGCCTCTGTATACGTGTTGCCTGCATACACACCGGGATTCGAGATGCAGATCTCACCAATCTGATCAGTGCCGCACTCTGTCGGCCCATCCGGCCCGTCCAGCAGGATTTTGACATCCGTATAGGGGAACGGAATACCGATCGAACCGATCTTTTTCTCGCCATCCACAGGGTTGCACGAGACCAGACAGGTGGCCTCGGTCAGGCCGTAACCTTCGACGATGGTGACGCCCGTCGCCTCTTCAAAGCGGCGGAACAACTCCACCGGCAGTGGCGCCGAACCCGAAAAGGCGGTTTTCACGCTTGATATATCTGCATCCACCGGGCGTTGCATCTTGGCTGATATCGCGGTTGGAACAGTGATGATAAAGCTCACTTTCCAACGCTCGATCAGCTTCCAGAAATTGTCGAACACACCGTCACCGCGATAACCTGCAGGTGTCGGGAAAATCACATGTGCACCCGACGACACGGCTGCCATCACGATAACATGCACGGCAAAGACGTGGAACATCGGCAGCGGGCACATGATGACGTCATTCTCATCAAACAACAGCGTGTTGCCCAGCCAGCCATTGTAGATCAGACCCGAGTATTTATGCTGCGCCACCTTGGGCATCCCGGTGGTCCCACCGGTGTGGAAATAACAAGCAACGCGATCTTCATTGCTGTCCTCGAATGTCAGCGTCGTCGGTTGCTTGGCAAGTTCCTTGTTGAAGTTCTTGTAATCCGCGTGCGCCAGCTTTTCCTTTTCGCCCATCTTGGGGCGCAGGAAGGGAACCAGCCACGACTTGGGCGGCGTCAGGTACCGGTTCAGGTCGATTTCCAGAATGGTGTTGACCTTGGGCGCGTGGCGCACCGCCTCTTCTACCTTTTGGGCAACATCTGTTTTCGGGAAAGACTTTAGTGTAACAACCACTTTGGCGCCTGTCTCGCGCAGGATCGCCGCAATCTGCTCGGGCTCCAGCAACGGATTGATCGGGTTCACGATTCCCGCAACTGCACCGCCCATCATTGTAATCAGTGTTTCGTTACAGTTTGGCAGTACATAGGCCACCACGTCATTTTCACCGACACCCAGCGAGCGGAACAGGTTTGCCGCCTGATTGACCTTGCCCAGAAGTTCCGACCAAGTCAGGGTCTCAGCCTTGTCCGTGGGCCCGGACAGTAGCTGAAAACTGATGGCGTTGTGGTTGGGAAATCTCTCTGCCGTGCGCGACAGGAGCTGATGGAAGGTGACAGGCAAATCCCGATCCTCCCACGACATTTCCTGTTCCATGCGCGTTTTGTCTTCCAATCCCACAAAGGCCATGTGGTTCCTCCCGTTTTTCTCCCGTGTTTTTGCACGAGCTTGTTGTTCGCATCCAAGATGGAAGCAAAACAAACCTCGCGCAAGCGAGGCCTTAGCTTTGAAAGAGAGTAAACTGTAGAATGACGCTACGGCGAATTCACAAATGCCCGAGCGTCACTCCTATTCTGCTGCTACGCCATCGGTGAACTGCAACCGTGCGAGGCGCGCATATAGCCCATCCTGGGACACCAGATCATCATGGCTGCCCTGCGCCACGATACGGCCCTCTTCCAGAACGACAATGCGGTCGGCTTTCTTTACGGTGGCCAATCTGTGCGCAACAATCAGGGTCGTGCGGCCGGCACGCATCTGATCCACTGCGCCCTGCACTGCACGTTCACTTTCCGCATCAAGGGCCGAGGTCGCCTCGTCCAGCAGCAGCACAGGTGCGTCGCGCAATATTGCGCGGGCGATTGCGATACGCTGCTTTTGCCCACCCGACAGCATGACACCGCGTTCGCCGACAAAACTGTCATACCCATCGGGCAATGCGGCAATGAAATCATGTGCGATGGCGGCACGGGCTGCGGCTTCTACTTCGGCATCCGTTGCGTCCAGACGACCGAAACGAATGTTTTCGCGGGCTGAGGCGGCAAAGATCACTGGATCCTGCGGCACCAATGACATGTACTTTCGGAAATCTGTGCGATCCAGTTCCCGCAGATCATGGCAATCCAACATCACCCGGCCCGAATTTGGGTCATAGAACCGTTGAATCAATTGAATGATCGTTGTCTTACCCGCCCCTGACGGTCCGACAAAGGCAACGGTCTCGCCCGGGTTTACCTGAAGCGACAAGTGATCCAGCGCGATTGTATCGGGGCGCGCTGGATAGCGAAAACTTACATCTTCGAACCGAATCTCCCCTCGGACGTCCTTTGGCAAAGGAGCGGGTTTGGCCGGGTCCGAAACCGAATCTTCGGCATTCAGCAACTCGACAAGTCGCTCGGTGGCTCCGGCGGCGCGCTGAAGCTCGCTCCAAATCTCGGACAGGGCCGCGACTGAACCCGCCATGATGATCGAGTAGATCACGAATTGAATCAGAACGCCCTCGGTCATCACACCGTTGCGTACGTCATTTGCACCCATCCACAGAACGCCAACGATGCCTGAAAATACCAGAAATATCACAATCACCGTTAGCACCGCGCGCGTCTGAATCCGACGCAGTGAAACGGTATAGGACATCTCGGTCATCTCATCAAATTGCTGCCGGCTGGCCTGTTCGTGGGTAAATGCCTGCACGGTCTGTACCGCCCCCAATGCCTCGCCCGCGTTTCCGGATGACGCAGCGATCCAATCCTGGTTTTCACGGCTGATCACGCGCAAACGCCGACCCAGAATCAATATCGGCACCACCACCACGGGGATAAGCAGCAAGACAAGCCCGGTCAGCTTGGCCGAGGTCAACAGCATCAGAACCAGCCCGCCGATAAACATCAGCATATTGCGCAGCGCGATGGAAACGGATGAGCCAAGAACCGATTGGATGAGTGTCGTGTCGGTGGTGATCCTGCTCAACACTTCACCGGTCATGATGCGTTCGTAGAATTCGGGGCTCATGCCGATCACACGATCAAATACAGCCTTGCGGATGTCAGCAACCACACGTTCCCCCAACCGTGTGACCAACGCATATCTGATACCGGTTCCCGCAGCCAGAACAGCGGCAATGCCCAACGCTGCCAAAAAGTACCAGTCCAGCAATTCACCGTCCTGAATGCGGAAATTGTCGACGACGCGCCGCACGGCCAATGGCAGGGTCAGCGTCATGCTGGCCGTCAGGATCAGCGCCATTGTCGCCCCGATCATCAATTGCCTGTAAGGCTTCATGAAGGGCCAAAGCGACCCCAGCACCCCGATTTTCCTTGAGCGGGCCCGCTCTTCGCTAGCGCCAGGAGCCGCTGATTGTGCTGGTTTATTGGCGGTCTGTCTTGCCATGTCCGGCCCTTGTGAATTGAACGCTACAAAGTGAACGCTTTCTTGGCCCCAGCCGCCGTTCTGGTCAAGCATTCCTGCCAAAAACAGACAGCCATAAGGGCCATTTGACGCAGAAATTAGTGGGGATTGGAGCGGGTAGACGGAATCGAACCGACATAGCCTGCTTGGAAGGCAGGGGCTTTACCATTAAGCTATACCCGCAAATGGTTTGCGCTGGTTAAGTCATGCGCCGGGGCGCGTCAAGCGGGAAGTGTGAAAATTTGCACGACCAAAACCGTGATATTTCCCGGTGGAAGTACGGCCTTCAATCGTGACTGCGGAATATCCGCGTCGAGGAGAAAAACCGCTCAAGTTCCTCGATGCGCTCCTTGCTTTCTTCCCACCGTGCCTCTTGCACTTCAGCGATCAGGGTCTCCGATATCAGCTGCAATGCTATTGTTGAATCCCAGCTAGATGGCGCCTCGACCAGTGCGTGAAAGGTGTAATTGGCGGTCTTGCCTATCGGTGATCCCCATTGGTCGGTGAACAGGATAACCGTCACGCCGCGGCTTGATGCGACCTGCGCCAATTTCTCGAGATAGGCCTCGTATCGGCGGATATCAAAAATCACCAGAACCGAGGTTTCATCCATATCAAGCAGGTACTGCGGCCAAACGTTTGCCGAATTGCCCAGCATCGTCACATTGGGTCGAATAATCTGCATGTGATTGAACAGATAGTCCGCATTTGAACGCGTGATACGCCCGCCCACGACGTAAAGATGGCGATCCGTATTTGCCAGAAGCTGGGCAACGGTGTCGAACATCTCTTTGTCCAGACGTTCCAGCGTGTGGCGCATATTTGTCCAAACAGCCTGCGCAAACCGCGTTGTGGGATGCTCCGCCGCGTCATCCACAACCCAGGCATCCCGTTTCGAGATCGGCTTTTTGATCTGTGCCGCCACCTCTTCTCGCAGGGCGTCCTGCAGGGCGGGAAAACCGTCGAAACCCAGCTTGCGTGCCATACGTATGACCGTCGGGGTCGAGACCTGCGCAGCAGCTGCCAGCTTGGTGATCGATTGCAAGCCGGTCATTGGATAATCCTGCAAAAGTACCGAGGCCAGCTGCCGTTCTGACCGTGTCAGATCGTCAAGCTCTTCCTGTATCCGCTGTTTGACAAGTTTCGCAACGGTGGCCATCGGCACCTTCATTTCTCAAATTTTTTACAGGATATGATTGTTTGTAATTTTGTCTACAGTAATTTTCTTGACAGGTCTGAGGTTGCTGTAACAAATGCTTCTTATGCACCACGATTCCGAGACACCAATGCTACTTCCAACCGAAGCTCCGGCAGCCCGCGCGCAGAATGCCAACGGCCGGGCGCAGTGCGTTTTGGTATGCGAACATGCTAGCCGATTCATCCCAGCGTCATTGAACGGATTGGGCCTGACTGAGGACGCAGCATTGTCTCATGCAGCATGGGATATTGGCGCATTGGCGCTTTCGGTCGAATTGATGAAGGCTTTGGACGCGCCGCTGGTTCATTCCTGCATCAGCCGACTTGTTTACGACTGCAACCGCTCGCCTGAACGTGCAGATGCTATGCCGCAGGTAAGCGAAGTGTTTTCCATTCCCGGCAATGAGAACCTGACAGACACCCAACGCGCCCAAAGAATCCACGAGGTTTATGAGCCGTTCAAACAGCTTTTGTCGTCCACTCTGGACGCGCAGGACCGGCCGCCTGTCGTTGTCACGATGCACAGTTTCACGCCCGTCTACAACGGAAAGACACGATCAGTCGAACTGGGCATTCTTCATGACGAAGATGACAGGGCGGCCCAACTTATGCTGCGCTGTGCCAAGGGCTCGGGTCTGAATGCCGCGTTGAACGAACCTTACTCTGCCACGGATGGCGTCACGCACACGTTGCAGGAACATGCGATCAGTCGGGGGCTTCCGAATGTCATGGTCGAGGTTCGAAACGATCTTATCGACACACCAACGGGAGTAGACCGCATCGCCGGGATTCTGACGCCGATCCTGCAAACGGTAATTGATGCGTATTCGCACACAGAGGCGAAACAATGAGAGTTGAGGTATCGAGATGAAGTTCTTGCGGGGCTACGTGGCGGTCATTGATCGAACGAACCGCTGGATCGGACGCGTCGTCATGTACGGCATTTTCGTCATGATGGGTATTCTGTTCTGGTCTTCGGTCTCGAAAACCTTTTTCGTACCGTCGCTCTGGACACTCGAGATGGCTCAGTTCGCCATGGTGGCCTACTATATGCTTGGTGGCCCTTATTCGATCCAGATGGGGTCAAACGTGCGAATGGACCTGCTTTATGGCGAATGGTCTCATCGCCGCAAGGCCTGGACGGATGCCTTCACAGTCGTATTCCTGATCATTTATCTGCTCATCTTGCTGTGGGGTGGATGGGACAGCCTGATGTATTCTTTCCAATATGGCGGTGAGCGCAGCGCGACGATCTGGCGGCCCTACCTGTGGCCGGTCAAGCTGATCATGGTTATCGGTATCTTCCTGATGCTGCTGCAAGCCGTGTCCGAATTGTTCAAGGATATCTTGCGCCTGTGCGGCGACGATATCCCGCGTGAGGTAATCTGATGTCATACGAGATGATTGCCTTGCTGATGTTCGCATCAATGATGCTAATGATGCTGACCGGCCAGCGCGTCTTTGGTGCAATCGGCTGTGTCGCTGTGGTTTCAGCCTTGTTCCTTTGGGGGGATAGGGGCGGTTACGATCTGGGTTTTGCCGCTGCGATCAAGGTCATGAAGTGGTACCCGCTGCTGACACTGCCCATGTTCATTTTCATGGGGTACATCCTTTCCGAAAGCCGGATCGCAGATGATCTTTACAAGATGTTCCATGTCTGGATGGGCGGCCTGTCCGGTGGTCTGGCTGTTGGAACCATCGGGCTGATGGTTCTGATCTCGGCAATGAACGGGTTGTCCGTTGCAGGTATGGCGATTGGTGCCACGATTGCCTTGCCGGAATTGCTGCGCCGGAACTATGACAAGCGCATGGTGACCGGCGTCATTCAGGCCGGATCATCCCTTGGGATTCTGGTGCCACCATCCGTTGTTCTGGTTCTTTATGCCATGATCGCGCGGCAACCCGTTGGCCAGCTATGGCTCGCCGGAGTGATACCCGGGCTAATGATGGCTACCATGTTCATAATCTACATTGTCATCCGCTGCCGCATCAATCCGTCGCTCGGCCCGGTCCTGCCCGCGGAAGACCGCGACATTCCGTTGCGAGAAAAGCTGCTGCTGTTGCAAGCCGGGTTGTTACCCTTGGGCATATTTATGGTGATGATGGTCCCTTTTGTTAACGGTTGGACATCATTGGTGGAATCCTCTGCCATCGGAGCCACCACGGCCATGCTGGCCGCCTTTCTGAAAGGACGGCTGACACGCACGGTTTTCGAGAATTCAATTCGGCACACATTGGGCATCTCGTGCATGTTCATGTGGATCATTCTGGCGGCTCTGGCTTTTGGCGCTGTCTTCGACGGGTTGGGTGCGGTCAAGGCAATCGAAAGCCTGTTCACCGAAAAACTGGGTCTTTCCCCGTGGATGATCCTGGTTCTCATGCAGCTCAGCTTTATCCTGATGGGCACGTTTCTGGACGATACGGCCATGCTGGTTATCGTCGCGCCGCTTTACGTTCCGCTGGTGGGTGCGCTTGGCTTTGATCTTATCTGGTACGGCGTACTTTATACGATCACCACGCAGATCGCTTATATGACGCCGCCATTCGGCTATAACCTGTTCCTGATGCGCGCGATGGCCCCCCCGGAAATATCGCTGCGCGATATCTACAGTTCGATCGTTCCATTTGTTCTGGTGATGGTCTGCGCCTTGGCCATAATCATCATCTTTCCTGAAATCGCGCTTTGGCTGCCGAATTATGTCTATGGAAATTAAGTCACAAGACCCCGGCAAGGGGCGAAGTTCAGCAAGACTAAACAGAGGAGAAAAGACAATGACTACAAGACGCAGATTTCTAAGCTCCGCCGGTCTGGCGGGAGCCGCCACACTGGCCTCTCCTGCGATCGTCAAAGCGCAATCCGCCATCAAGTGGCGGTTCCAGACCTATGCCGGTGGCGCATTGGGCGAGCATGTGACCAAGCCAGCCATCGATTACATCAACGCCAATGCCAATGGCGAGCTTGAGATCGAACTGTTCTATGCGGACCAGATCGTTCCGACAGGTGAACTGTTCCAGGCCCTGCAACGCGGCACGATTGATGGTGTTCATTCGGACGACGATTCCATGGCTTCGCCTACTCCGCTGCGTCAATTCGGGGGCTATTTCCCCTTCGCTACCAAGCATATTCTGGACGTTCCGGTGCTGTTCAACCAGTACGGTTTGGCTGATATCTGGCGCTCGGAATATGAGAAGGTTGGTGTGACGTGGCTGTCGGCAGCGGGTCAGGACCCCTGCAACTTCAACACCAAAAAGGAAATCAAAAGCCTTGGCGACCTGGATGGGCTGAAGCTCTATACCTTCCCGACGGCCGGGCGTTTTCTTGCCAAGTTTGGCGTTGTACCGGTCAATATCCCCTACGAAGACGCGGAAGTGGCGGTGCAAACCGGTGAGTTGGACGGAATGGCCTGGTCGGGCATCACTGAAGACTACACCGTTGGCTGGGCCAATGTGACCGACTACTTCCTGACCAACAACATCTCGGGCGCGTGGATTGGGTCCTGGTTTGCAAACCAGGAACGCTGGGCCGAGCTGCCCGACCACCTGAAATCGGTTGTGATGGCGGGCGTCGAAGCAGGCCACACCTATCGTAACCAGTGGTACTGGGGCGGTGAAGCGGCCTTGCGCGCAAAGGGTGACAAGCTACAGCTGCGTCAGGTTCCGGCAGCGGAATGGAAAGAAGTGGAAAATGCCGCTATCGAATTCTGGGACGAGGTCGCACAGGAAGGCGAAATTCACCAGAAGATCGTTGGTATCTTCCGTGAGTATAACTCGGTCATTAACCAGGCCGGTGCCCCTTACACCTTCGATTGATATCAAAACAGGGGCGCTGTCATTCGGCGCCCCTACTCAACGCATGAGGTTTGTTTCATGACCGCAACTCTGACTTTCGAAACCCTGAAATCGCTTGTCGCAGACGGCGCGATCGACACAGTATTGGTTTGCATGGTTGACATGCAGGGTCGTTTGATGGGCAAGCGTTTTCATGCAGGTCATTTTGTGGCTGGCGCGTGGGAAGAGACACATTGCTGTAACTACTTGCTGGCCACGGACCTCGAGATGGCGACGCCGGATGGGTATGCCTCGACCAGCTGGGAGCGGGGTTATGGCGACTATGTGATGAAGCCAGACCTTAGCACATTGCGCCCGGTGCCCTGGCTGGAAGGCACCGCGATGGTCATGTGCGATATGCTGGATCACCACACCCATGAGGAAGTGGCACATGCGCCGCGTTCGATCCTGAAGAAACAGGTGAACCGCCTGAAGGCGATGGGGTATGAGGCGATGTGCGCCACCGAACTGGAATTCTTCCTGTTCGCGAAGAGTTTTGATGCAATCCGAAAGGAAGGGTTCCGCGATTTGGAGCCGATCTCGGGCTATAACGAAGATTATCACATTATGCAGACCACCAAGGAAGAGCATGTGATGCGCCCGATCCGCAACCACCTGTGGGATGCGGGCATTCCGGTCGAGAACACCAAAGGTGAGGCCGAGGCCGGGCAGGAAGAACTGAACATCAAATACGCACCTGCGATGGACACGGCAGAGTATCACTCGATCGCCAAGAACGCGGTGAAAGAAATCGCCTGGCAGCAGGGTCATGCGGCGACCTTCCTGCCGAAATGGCATCATGAAAGGGTTGGTAGCTCGTCGCATGTGCATCAGTCGCTATGGGCGGATGGCAAACCTGCCTTCTATGATGCCGGGGATGAACTGGGCATGTCGGCGCTGATGAAAAGCTATATGGCCGGCCTGCTGAAATACGCCGCTGATTACACGTATTTCATGGCACCGTACATCAACAGCTACAAGCGGTTCATGAAGGGCACCTTTGCACCGACACGGATCATTTGGTCTGTAGACAACCGTACGGCCGGGTACCGCCTGTGCGGGGATGGCACCAAGGCGATACGGGTCGAGTGCCGTATTCCCGGGTCGGACATGAACCCCTATCTGGCGATTGCAGGGATGCTGGCGGCCGGGATCGCAGGGATCGAAGAAGGGCTGGAGTTGCAGCCGCCGACCAAGGGCGATGTCTATCAGGGCGAGACGGGAAAGATCCCGGGTACATTGAAGGATGCACGCAACGCTTTGCACGGATCACAGATGCTGCGCGCGGCGATGGGCGATGAGGTTGTCGATCACTATACCCGTGCGGCTGAGGTCGAAATCGAGGAATTCGAGCGCGTGGTAACCGATTGGGAAGTGGCCCGCGGGTTTGAGCGGGCTTGAGAGGGAGGAAGCGAGGGGCCAGCCCCTCGCGCACCCCGGGATATTTATGGCCAGATGAAGCAGGGATCCTGCTCTCTTTAGAGATGGAGTAACTATGGGGCAGATGTTGCAATGTGTCTCGCCGATCGATGGATCGGTTTATGCGGAACGCGAGGTGCTGTCGCGGGAGGCTGCGTTTGAGATCGCGGCGCGGGCGCGGGCGGCGCAGGGAGCCTGGGCAGCGCGACCGTTGCAGGAGCGGATTGATCTGGTGATGGCGGGCGTCGCGGCTGTCGGCGCGATGAATGATGAGATCGTTCCGGAACTGGCGCATATGATGGGTCGCCCGGTGCGCTATGGCGGCGAGTTTGGTGGCTTCAACGAACGTGCCAGCCATATGGCAAAGATCGCCGAGACGTCACTGGCCGATATTGCCGTGGGTGAAGATGAAACCTTCAAACGCTATATCAAGCGTATTCCGCATGGGGTGGTCTTTGTGGTTGCCCCCTGGAACTATCCTTACATGACGGCGATCAACACGGTGGCGCCCGCGCTGATCGCGGGCAACACGGTTGTTCTGAAGCACGCAACCCAGACTTTGTTGGTTGGTGAGCGGATGGCGCAGGCGTTCCATTCGGCGGGGGTGCCCGAAGACGTGTTCCAGAATGTGTTCCTCAGCCACGACGTGACCAATGACCTCATCGCGGGTAACGCGTTCGACTTTGTGAACTTCACCGGTTCGGTCGGTGGCGGTCAGGCCATGGAGCGTGCGGCGGCGGGGACTTTTACGGGCGTGGGCACTGAACTGGGCGGCAAGGATCCGGGTTATGTCATGGACGACGCCGATCTGGACGCGGCGGTCGATACGTTGATCGACGGCGCGATGTTCAATTCGGGCCAGTGTTGCTGTGGGATCGAGCGGATTTACGTTCACGAAAGCCTGTATGATGACTTTGTCGCCAAGGCCGTTGAGATCGTGAAAGGCTACAAACTGGGCAATCCGCTGGACGCCGAAACAACCATTGGTCCGATGGCCAATGTGCGTTTCGCTGACGAGGTGCGCGCGCAGATTGCCGAAGCGGTTGAGGCCGGTGCGGTCGCGCATATTGAAGCCTTCCCCGAGGATGACGGCGGCGCATATCTCACGCCGCAGATTCTGACCAATGTGACCCATGATATGCGGGTGATGCGGGACGAAAGTTTTGGCCCGGTGGTGGGCATCATGAAAGTGTCCTCGGATGCTGAGGCCATCGCGCTGATGAACGACAGCGAGTTTGGTCTGACAGCCAGCCTTTGGACCCGCGATGTGGACCGCGCGGCGCGTGTGGGCGACCAGATCGAGACCGGCACCGTCTTCATGAACCGGGCCGACTATCTGGACCCTGGGCTGTGCTGGACCGGTTGCAAGAATACCGGGCGCGGCGGTGGTCTTTCGGTCATCGGCTATCACAATCTCACCCGTCCAAAATCTTACCACCTGAAGAAGGTCACGGGCTAAGGACGACGGCCTGCTCGGGTCTGACCCCCTCGCCCGAGCAGGTCTCAAATCACAAAGGAAACCTGACATGTCACTTGTTGGAAACTGGTCCTATCCGACCGCAATCAAATTTGGTGCCGGGCGCATCAAGGAACTGCCCGCAGCCTGTGCCACAGCCGGGATGAAGAAACCCCTGTTGGTCACGGACAAGGGGTTGGCCGATCTGCCAATCACTGCGGCGACGCTGGATATCATGGAGGCGGCTGGTCTGGGCCGCGGTATATTCAGTGACGTGGACCCAAACCCGAATGAGAAAAACCTCGACGCAGGCGTTGCGGCATACAAGGCCGGTGGGCACGATGGTGTGATTGCCTTTGGCGGCGGCTCGGGGCTGGATCTAGGCAAGATGGTCGCCTTCATGTGCGGCCAGACGCGGCCCGTGTGGGACTTTGAGGATATCGGCGACTGGTGGACCCGTGCCGACGCGGATGCGATCGCGCCGATCATTGCGGTTCCGACGACTGCGGGGACCGGTTCCGAGGTTGGCCGCGCCAGCGTCATCACAAATTCCGAGACCCATGCCAAGAAGATCATTTTCCACCCCAAGGTGCTGCCGACGGTGGTGATCTGCGATCCTGAACTGACGGTTGGGATGCCCAAATTTATCACCGCAGGCACCGGTCTGGACGCCTTCGCGCATTGTGTCGAAGCCTATTCGAGCCCGCATTATCACCCGATGAGCCAAGGCATCGCACTGGAAGGTATGCGTTTGGTGAAAGAATATCTTCCGCGCGCCTACGCAGATGGCAGCGACATTGAGGCCCGCGCCCAGATGATGAGCGCTGCTGCCATGGGCGCAACTGCCTTCCAAAAAGGTCTTGGTGCGATCCACGCCATGAGCCACCCGGTCGGCGCGCACTTCAACACCCATCACGGCACCACCAATGCGGTCTGCATGCCCGCCGTCCTGGATTTCAATGCTCCCGCCATCGCAGATCGTTTCCAGCAGGCTGCCGCCTATCTGGGTATCAACGGAGGGTTCGATGGCTTCCGCGCCTTTGTGCAGGAATTCAACGACAGCCTCGGCATCCCGCGAAAGCTGGCAGACATTGGCGTTACCGAGACATCAATCCCAACGCTCGTCGAAGGCGCAATCATCGACCCGTCATGTGGCGGGAACCCGATTGAGTTGACCAAAGAAAACCTGACACAGCTGTTCAAAGCAGCGCTTTAATAATACGAGCGCCCGGCGGGGAACCTGCCGGGCGCGTTAAGAACTGTTCTGCGGGAACCGGATCAATGCCCGGTCAGCACCAGCGTGTTGACGGGCATCAGGATCAGGCGCAAACGCAAACCTGCCGCATGGACCACGCCAATTGTGTCGACCACGTGCAGGAAAGCAGCTTTCCAAAAGCCCAAATCCTCGTGTTCCAGACGGTCATGGTTGTCGGTGTAGACATTGGCCAGACAGTTGCTGCCCGGAGGAAGGTCATCGGCCATACCTTTATACAGCGGCTCCATATAGACCAGAATCGAGCCGGGATTGGTGTTATTCTGCACATCCCGCAGTTCATCCGATGGACGGATCTGGCCGGACGGTATGACATCCTGCACCTCGACCACCACAGTGGGAATTACGGTGAATGGCTTGGTCATGCAGCCCAACTCACCGATCATACCTGGTTTGATCACCTGAGCAGACAGCTGGTTGAAAGCAGCCTGAAAACGGTCATGTCCGGTATGCGACGGAACGAGGATGCCCGCAGGACGCAACAACGGGCTCACGTAATCACCAACTTGCAGGCTAAACTGTTCGACCCGTCCGGTAACACCGGCGACAATCAGCGTTTTGTCCAACTCGGTCTGCGCGGCATCCAGCTGTGCAATGGCGCTGGCCAGTTGCGCGGGGATCAGCTCTTCGATCTGCTGTTCAACTGCCGCACGCCTGGATTCGGCCGCAACCACCTGCGCCTCACGCTCGGTAACAAGGTTTTCCAGCCGCTCGATCTCGGTCAGCCGGACAGCGCTTGAACCTTGGTCGCGCAGGGTCGTATTTCGTTCAAGATCGTCCAAGGACTGCGCCAAAGCCGCCTTGGCGCCGGCAATACCGGCATCAGCCTCGGCCAGATCAGTTTCAGCCACTTTCAGCGAGGCCTGAACCTGTGCGATCTGTGCATTTGCCGCCTGAACCTGTGCTGTCTGGCTGAAATCTTCGATCCTGAAAATCGGCTGGCCAGCAGTTACCAGTTCATTGTTCTTAACGAAAATTTCCGAAACACGGCCACCTAGCTGCGGCAGGATCGTCACGGTTCGAAAATAGGACGCTGCGGTTTTGCTGGCTGGGTGAAAATAAAACAGCGTGGTGATTACCGTCAGCGCCAGAATGGCACAGGTCGTAAGACCCCAGCGCAATTCGTACCACATGGTGAAAAGGGTGATCTCGTGACCGATACGTTTGCCCTGAACAAACCGGCGGAACAGATAATCGGGCAGCACCGTGATCAGGGCGCAAAGCAGGGTCTCAATCATGTGTTTTGTTCCTGAACGTCCGTGGATTCTGAAACGCCAGGGGTTGGCGCAGGTGCCTCGGGCACCGGTTCCGGAGCAATCGCACGTCCAAGAGAACGAATGGCATCGGCAATGTTTTTAAGCGGGGTTGCAAAATCCGGAAACTGGAACCCTGCGACTAGTACAGCGGCAATCCAGAATATCCCGTTATGAGTAAACAGGGCCAGCAGCGCCAGAATGCCCACCAACTGAAATTGCGGATGGTTGTTCTCGTGCGCCATTTTTTCCGGAACCGAATGAAGCGTCAGGTACCCAACACCGATCAGCACCACGAGAATGACAAAGAAGACGACCATAGCCGAAAAAAGGTAATCGCTTCCGTCAGCTGCGACGACGTATCGGGGAATGTGCCCAGTGGCCATTGGATGAAGATCTGCTGCGGTCACCTTGCCCTCCTGTTCGTTTTGATACTTCTTTGACCGGGTTGAAGCCCAAATTCAAGGCTGCATATATTTTGGAGAATCTTCGAAATGCCAAATGCTTGACCCAAAGAGCTAAATGAAGCCCAGAAAACTTGTGGCGAACCTGCTGCGGAAGGAACACAAATAATGATCGATTTCCTCGTCATCGGGGGCGGAATTGCCGGGTTGAGCGCCGGAGCGCGCTTGTCGCAATATGGAACCGTGATGGTTTTAGAGGCCGAAGACGCCTTGGGGTATCACGCGTCGGGTCGCTCGGCAGCCCTGTTTGAAGAAAGCTATGGTCCGCCATCCGTGGTGGCGCTGAACAGGGCTGGAGCGGCATTCCTGCGCACGCAGGACGGTGGGTACCTGACCCCGCGCGGACTGATGCTGATCGGTTCATTTGACCAGAGCGAAGTTTTCGAAGCCGACCGCAGAGACCTGAACATGGAAAGAATTTCGATGGATCAGGCGATTTCGAGCGTTCCGATCCTGAACCCGGCCAAGGTGGGTTTCGCGGCAATCAGTGAAGCCGCATTTGACATCGATACTGATCGTCTGTTGCAGGATTTCGCGCGGACCATTCGCAAGAACGGGGGAACCGTTGCAACCAAAAGCAAAGTAACCGGCATTCGAAAAGAGCGGCATTGGCTGGTCGAGGCCGGGCAGATCTTCGAAGCCCGCAATTTGGTGAATGCGGCCGGTGCATGGGTGGACGAAATTGCCATGCTTGCCGGGGTACCACCTATCGGCATCTCTCCTCGCCGCCGATCAATGGCGCGGCTGCCCGCCCCCGGAGGCCATGATGTATCCGGATGGCCCATGATGCTGGGCACAGGCGAAACATGGTACGCCAAACCAGACGCGGGCAAGCTGCTTGTTTCGCCTTGCGAAGCCGACACCGTACCACCTCAGGACGCCTATGCCGACGACATGGTGCTGGCCGAAGGTCTGGCGCGCTATGAAGAATTGATGACCGAGGCAGTAACACGAGTCGAAACGAACTGGGCAGGATTGCGCAGTTTCGCACCGGACGGAACCTTGGTGCTTGGGCCCGACCCGATTGACCCGTCGTTTATCTGGTCTGCGGGTCAAGGCGGGTATGGTTTCCAAACAGCACCAGCAGCTTCGCAGTTGTTGTGTGATCTTGTGATCGGAAACGCGCCGGTGCTGGATCCTGACAGTGTCAAATCGCTGACCACAAACAGGTTGAACAGATGATCAAACGCTATCTACCGCCCTCTGCGAGTGTCGCCAACGTGGGGGAGGATGGTAAACTTGTTGCCCCGGCAGCAACGCGGAACTCCGATGCGCTTTGTGCGGTGCTACAAGACTGGGCACCGCGCCGCGGGCACGCATTGGAGATTGCAAGCGGAACCGGTCAGCATGTCTGTGCGTTTGCTGATTTGCTGCCCGATCTGACGTGGCATCCCACCGAACCTGACCCTGAACGCCGCAATAGCATCGACGCCTATGCCAGCGCCTTACCCAACGTGGCAAGCGCCGAACATCTGGACGCAACGAATTCGGGCTGGCATGCGCGCTTCCCATCGCAGGACCTGATCGTCTTGATCAACCTGATACATTTGATCAGTTGGCAGGATACCAGAACCATTTTCGCCGAAATCGCTCAGTCCCTGACTGAAAACGGGAGGTTCGTTTTGTACGGCCCATTCAAACGCTCGGGCCAATTGACAAGCGACGGGGACAAAAGGTTTCACGAGGCTCTGATCGGACAAGATCCCGACATTGGCTACAAGAACGACAAAGATATGCTTGGCCTGTTCCAGCAGGTAGGGTTGCGCGTGCTGAAAACCATCGACATGCCCGCAAATAACCTTGCATTTGTTTCCGAGCGCCCTGCCAACTGATCGAGATCAAGGTCAACTTACCACTGCCCGCACATATTCCCGTTATCTTATATGAAAAAGGCACTCAAAATGGCTTGGCAAGAAAAGCTCTCGGCAACTCGTACAAGTTTGCGCAATCTCAACGGGGCCATTCCCGACACGTCGCGCGCATTCGGCGCACTTGGGAAGGCTGTGAAGGAAGGCGGAACGCTCGACTATAAAACAAAGGAATTTATAGCGTTGGGCATGTCGGTGTCGCTCCGCTGCGAGCCCTGCATTACCCTGCACACCGACGCGTTGGTCAAAGCAGGCGCAACACGCGAAGAGGTGTCCGACGTTTTGGGTATGGCCATTCAGATGGGTGGTGGACCAGCCATGATGTATGCTGCCAAGGCGTTGGAATGTTTCGACGAACTATCCGCGTAACCAACAGAAAAGGCCCCGGAAATTCCGGGGCCTTAGATTGATCAACCGTCCTTGCGGATGGTTTCGTTTTTCGGATCATAGGGGCTGTCGCATGTCACGACAGCATCCCACAGCTTGTCCTGCATCTTGACCTTCAGCTTGGTGCCTTCGACTGCCAGATCAGGCTTCACATAGCCCATCCCGATCGACTTCTCGAACGCGACAGAATAGCCGCCCGAGGTCAGACGGCCTACACGCTCGCCTTCTGGCGTGTACAGCGCCTCGCGGCCCCACGGGTCAGCATCGGCTGGACCGTCGATCAACAAGGTGCAGCACTTGGCGCGCACACCGGTCTCCTCCAGCTTGGCCTTGCCGTGGAAGTCCTTGGACAGGTCGACAAAGCGCGGCAGGTCGGCTTCCAACGGGGTCGCATCGCGGCCCAGTTCGGTGCCAAAGGCGCGGTAAGATTTCTCCTGACGCAGCCAGTTCTGGGCACGGGCACCAACCAGCTTCATGCCGTGCTTCTCACCGGCCTTTTCCAGCAAATCGAACAGGTAGTTCTGCATCTCGATCGGATGGTGCAGTTCCCAGCCCAGCTCACCGGTATAGGCCACGCGGATCGCGTTGACCGGGCACATGCCCAGCTCGATCTGACGGGCCGACAGCCACGGGAAGCGTTTGTTGGACAGCGCGGTTTCCGGGTCGGCGTCCTTGATGACTTCTTTCAGAACATCACGCGACTTGGGTCCGGCGATAGCGAAGACGCCCCATTGCGTGGTCACGTCCTGGATTTCGATGTAACCGAACTCCCCCATCTTGTCCTCGGCTGCTTTACGCAGGTAGTCGGCGTCGTACTCGGTCCATGCACCGGCAGAGACGATGTAGTAGTTGTTCTCGCCATTGCGGACGATGGTGTATTCGGTGCGGGTGGTCCCGTGCGAGGTCAGCGCGTAGGTCAGGTTGATACGACCGACCTTAGGCAGCTTGTTGCAGGTGAACCAATCCAAGAATTGGGTGGCACCGGGGCCTTTGACGACATGCTTGGTGAAGGCCGACGCGTCGATCAGGCCAACACCTTCGCGGATCGCTTTGGCTTCTTCGACGGCGTACTGCCACCAGCCGCCACGACGGAACGAGCGTGCTTCCTTGTCGAAATTCTCGGGCGCGTCCAGCGGGCCGAAATAGTTCGGGCGTTCCCAGCCATTCACCCAGCCGAATTGAGCACCGCGTGCTTTCTGGCGATCATAGGCCGGAACGGTGCGCAGCGGACGGCAGGCTTCACGCTCTTCATCCGGGTGGTGCAGGATGTAGACATGCTCATAGCATTCTTCATTCTTACGCGCCGCGAACTCGGTGGTCATCCAGTTGCTGCTGTAACGCTTGGGGTCCAGCGAGGCCATGTCGATCTCGGCTTCGCCATCGACCATCATCTGTGCCAGATAATAGCCGGTCCCGCCCGCAGCGGTGATGCCAAAGCTGAAACCTTCGGCCAGCCACATGTTACGCAAACCCGGAGCCGGACCAACCAGCGGATTGCCATCCGGTGTATAGCAGATCGGGCCGTTGAAATCATCCTTCAGGCCGGATTCGGCACAGGACGGCACGCGCTCGGCCATTGCCATGTACTGCTCGGCGATCCGGTCCAGATCCAGCGGGAACAGGTCGGCGCGAAAGCTGTCCGGCACACCGAATTCGAACTGCGCGGGGGCGCCGTGTTCATAGATACCCAGAATCCAGCCACCGCGTTCTTCACGCGCATAGGATTCGTTGTCGGCATCGCGGACAACGGGGTGCTCGGGGTTGCCTGCTTCGCGCCATTTGACCAACTCGGGGTCTTTGTCCATGACGATAAAGGTATGTTCCACCGGGATGGCAGGCATCTTGATGCCCAGCATCTTGGCGGTGCGCTGCGCGTGGTTGCCCGACGCGGTCACAACATGTTCGGCGGTGATCACGACCTGCTCGTCGGAAGGCACCAGGTTGCCGCCCTTTTCAACCATCTTGGTGCAGGTCACTTCCCAGTGCGTGCCGTTCCAGTGGAACGCGTCAGCCTGCATCTTGCGCACGATCTCAACCCCGCGCTGGCGGGCCCCCTTGGCCATCGCCTGGGTCACATCGGCAGGGTTAATATAACCGTCCTCGGTGTGATAGATCGCGCCCTTCAGATCCGATGTCTCGATCAGCGGCCAGCGTTCCTTGATCTGGTCCGGGGTCAGCCATTCGTATTTCACATCACAGGTTTCGGCGGTCGAGGCATAGAGCATGTATTCGTCCATACGCTCTTGCGTCTGTGCCATGCGCAGGTTGCCCACAACCGCGAAGCCTGCATTCAGGCCGGTTTCTTCCTCAAGCGTCTTGTAGAAATCCACCGAATACTTGTGGATATGGGTCGTCGCATAGGACATGTTGAACAGCGGCAACAGGCCCGCGGCGTGCCAGGTGGACCCGGACGTCAGCTCGTCCCGTTCGATCAACATCACATCGTCCCAGCCCGCTTTGGCCAGGTGATAGGCAATCGAGGTCCCAACGGCGCCGCCGCCTACGACCAATGCTTTGACTTGGGTTTTCATAACCGGGCGTCTCCCCTTGAAATCAGTTGACACCATATGGCGTACTTAAGGGGGATAGCGCGACATTCATCCGACCAGTGATATGAAAAAAACGACCCGAATATCGAAAGCGGGTCGCATTTCATTCGCCGCACCGCTGCCCTCAACCACTGGAGCGACAGCGTTTGCTTGTTCCGACCGAGACGCAGACCATTTTGCCAATTTCTTCCGAGGGATTCTTCACCGCCGGTTCCCGTGATGGCGAAGCCTGCGCCTCTGCCGCGAACCAGCCGTCAGAAAGACCGACACGCGAGGATACCGAGGCAAGATATTCCTTCATGCCCAGACCATTTTCCGATGCTTTTGCTTGCTGAACATAGTCCAACCCTGCAACGGCCAACCCGCAGATGGCTACAAACCTCGCCAGATATTTTGCGCTCATGTCGCCCATCCTCTGTCCTCAACCCCGTGAAACCAGAACATGTGGACGTTTTGAGGGCGTAAACACGGAACAGAGGCGAATACGGCTACGTGTCGTCCGACAAGATCTTGCCAGGATTCATGATGTTGTCTGGGTCCAGCGCGGCCTTGATCGCTGCCATGTACCGCGTGGCGGCGCCCAGTTCCCTGGTCAGATAAGGCCGCTTTCCCTGCCCGATGCCATGTTCACCGGTACATGTGCCTTCCATGGATATCGCCATGTCGTTCAGCCAGCCGACAAACGCCTCGGCCTTGGCAACTTCTTCAACGTTTTCCATGTCGATCAGCAGCAGCGTATGGAAATTGCCGTCCCCCACATGGCCCACGATGGGCGCCAACAAGCCGAGGCCAGCAGCTTTTTTCTGCGTTTCGGTCACACACTCGGCCAAACGCGAGATCGGTACGCAGACATCGGTCGAGATGCCCCGCGCACCGGGGCGCAATTGCAGACACGCCCAATACATATCGTGCCGTGCCTGCCAAAGTTTGTTCCGTTCTTCGGTGGTCGAAGTTGCTGCAAAATCTGTGCCACCAAACTCTTCGGCGATCTGACCAAAGGTTTCAGCCTGCTCTACGGCACCGCTTTCCGAGCCGTGAAATTCCAGCAACAACAAAGGTGTATCCGGCAGACTCAGCCCGGAATAGGCGTTGGCGGCCTGAACCGACAACTCGTCCAGCAACTCGATCCGGGCAACCGGGATGCCGTACTGAATTGTCATCATCACCGCACGGCACGCGGCGTCGACGGTCGGAAAGGAACACCGGGCCGAACTGATCGCTTCGGGGATACCCTGCAACCGCAATGTCAGCTCGGTGATGATTCCCAACGTGCCTTCCGCCCCGATCAGAAGACGGGCCAGATCATAGCCGGCTGAAGATTTCTTGGCCCGGTGCCCGGTACGAATGATCTGACCGTCTGGCATTACGGCTTCAAGGCTGAGAACGTTGTCTTTCATCGTCCCATAGCGCACTGCATTGGTGCCCGACGCGCGGGTAGCGGCCATCCCACCCAGCGACGCATTCGCCCCGGGATCAATCGGAAAGAACAGGCCCAGATCGCGCAAGTGTTTATTCAACGCTTCGCGCGTGACACCGGGCTGCACGACACAATCCAGATCCTCGGCATGAACTGCAAGCACACTGTCCATCTGTGTCAGATCGACCGAGATTCCCCCCGCCGGCGCATTTACATGCCCTTCCAGCGATGTTCCTGTTCCGAACGGGATCACTGGCACCCGGTGCGCCGCACAAGTTTTGACGATGTCCGAAACCTCTTGCGTCGAATGCGGGAAAACCACGGCATCGGGGCTTTGGTTTTCGATCCAGGTCGTGGTGTGCCCGTGTTGTTCACGGACAGCGGCACCCGTTTGCAACCTGTCGCCAAAGCGCTGCTTGAGAATGCCTATTACGGTTTCAATACCAGCTTCATTCCTTGGTAATGCGGTTGCCTGTACCATTGTCATCCTCCCCAGCCCCAAAAACGTTTTGGGCCTTTCAGCCTATGACTAAAAGGCCCGTTAAAAGCAGGCAATCCCCACAAATACCGAGGGCCTATTCGCCCAGCGCAATCCCTTCGCGGCGCGGGTCGGCACCACCGCTCAGCCTGTCACCGATTTCGATGGCGTGCAGCCCCGAAGTCAGGTCGCGTGCGTTGACTTCGAAACCCAGCTGAGCAAGCGCGTCTGTAAAACCTTCTGCCGAAGTCGCAGCCTCGACATCATATGTTCCGAACCGGTTGACCAGATGAGGTAGGGAAACCGCTTGCTGCACATCCATTCCCCAATCGGCCCAGGCGATGATGGACTTGGCGACATAGCCGATAATCCGGCTGCCGCCCGGAGACCCGATAGCCAGAACCGGCTCACCATCCCGCAACACGATGGTCGGGCTCATGGATGAGCGCGGACGCTTGCCGGGCTCCAGCCGGTTGGCAATCGGCACACTGTCGCTGTGTGTCTTGAACGAGAAATCAGTAAGCTCGTTGTTCAGCAGGAACCCGTTTGTCATCAGGCGCGACCCAAAACCATTCTCGATCGTCGTCGTCATCGACAACACATTGCCATAGCTGTCCACGATCGAGATATGCGAGGTTGACGGCAGTTCCAGCGACACGTCGTCCGCCCAAATCAAAGCATGGTCAAATTCCGGTTTACCCGGTGCGACCTCGGACAAGGCCACTTCGCTTTCCAGCAACGCCGCCCGCTGGGACAAGTAACCCGGATCAACCAGCCCCTTGGTGGGCATGGGTATGAAATCGCTATCTGCCATGTACCGCCCACGATCCGCAAAGGCGAGGCGCGAAGCATCGCCGATCAGGCGCCATGCCTCGGCACTTTCGGCGCCCATTGCTGCAAGATCATAGCTGTTCAGCATCCCCAGAATCTGCCCGACGGTCAGGGCACCCGACGACGGCGGGCCCATGCCGCAAACATCGTAGGCACGGTAATCGGCACAGACCGGTTCACGTTCGATCACCTGGTAGAGCGCCAGATCCGCCCCCGCAAGAACGCCGGGATTTCCGGGGGCGTTTCGGACTGTTCGCACAATATCCGCAGCGATCTCACCTCCGTAAAACCCCGCAACGCCATCGCTGGCCAACACGCGCAATGTTTCGGCATAGTCGGGGTTCATCAAACGCTGTCCCTGCTGCAACGGCTGACCATCAGGCAGGAAATATGCGGCTGTTTCCGGAAAGCGCGACAGGCGGTCAGCATCGTTTTCAACAAGGCTGGCCAGACGCGGGGACACCAGAAACCCTTCATCCGCCAATCGGATGCCATCGGCAAACAACCCGGGCCAGGACGCGCGCCCCCATCTTCGGTGCGCCTCTTCCAGCAGTGCAGGCGTACCCGGTGTACCCACCGACAATCCGCCCACCACCGCATCGAAGAATTTCAGCGGCTCGCCGTTTTCGTCCTGAAAGAGCGTCGGGGTTGCGGCAAGCGGTGCTGTTTCGCGGCCGTCCAGCGTCGTCATTTGCCCGCTGGCCGCGTCGTACCAAACCAGAAACGCACCCCCGCCCAGACCAGAGGATTGCGGCTCGACCAGCCCCAGCACGACCTGCACGGCCACCATCGCATCCGCGGCAGACCCGCCCGCGCGCAGCACTTTGGCCCCGGCCTCCACCGCCAGCGGATTGGCCGCAGCTATCATCCAGTTTTCGGATGTGACCGGAACTCCCTCAAGCTTGGCTTCGAGGGCCGCAATAACCTCGTCGGTCATCGCCTGAACCTGCCCTTCTGTCGCGGCTTCGGGTGCAACAGCATCGGCTGTTTCCTGCGCGAACCCCGGTGTCGAAATAGTAAGTGCGGTAGTAAACAACAGTGCTGAAACATGTCTCATCTGTTCTAACCCTCCAATACAATCTTTATTTTCAATCCTGTAAGGATTTTGCCCCCTCTGCAATGATCAGGCATGGCAGCGTGTTATCACAGCGAAGTTTCGCCATATCCGCTATGGTTCGGTTTCTTCGGCGCGACGATCCTGATCATAGCGGGTCATTCCGGTGAATTCGGGCAGCCACGCCTCGCGCCGGGTGGTCCAGCATTCATATGTCGGTGTGAATTGGTCAGGCGCATCAAGGCTCCCCAAATGCACTTCGACTTCGGCACCGCTTCGGGCAAATACCGGAGATCCGCAATCAGGGCAAAAGTACCGGTCGGAATAGCTTTTTGCCTTGCCGATTATCCTAACCGCATCCGCCTGAAAATGGCTGCCGCATAGAACACCGCGCCATGGTGTTTGCGGCAGTCCAGACAATGACAAATCCCGACGCGAAGAGGACGGCCCGCGGCCTTGACGCGCAGATTTCCACAGCGGCATCCCCCTTCAAACACGCCCATCCATAATCCTTTCCGACGCGTCAGAGCATCGCAGGCACAACCTGATCCGGCGGGCGGTGGCCATCCTCGAAGGTTTTGATGTTGATGATAACCTTTTCACCCATCTCAACCCGCCCCTCCAGCGTGGCCGACCCCATATGCGGCAGTAGAACCACGTTGGGCAATTGCCGCAAGCGCGGGTTCACACTGGTTCCCTGTTCGTAGACATCCAGCCCCGCGCCCGCAATTTCCCCCGTACGGATCATCCGGGTCAAAGCGTTCTCGTCAATAACCTCACCCCGCGAAGTATTCACGATCACTGCCGAGGGTTTCATTAGCTTCAGTCGACGCGCGTTCATCAGATGGAAGGTCGACGGCGTCGATGGGCAGTTGATCGATATCACATCCATACGCGCCACCATCTGATCCAGGCTTTCCCAATAGGTCGCCTCCAGTTCTTGCTCAATCTCTGGGCGCAATCGGCGGCGGTTGTGATAATGGATCTGCATACCAAACGCCTTGGCGCGGCGGGCCACTGCCTGTCCGATCCGGCCCATACCCAGAATTCCCAGTCGCCGCCCGCCAATGCGACCACCCAGAAACGCGGTGGGTGCCCACCCGGTCCAGTCGCCTTGCTGCATGACGCTCAACCCTTCGGGAATGCGCCGTGTCACAGCGAGAATCAGGGCCATGGTCATATCTGCCGTGTCGTCGGTCAGCACGCCGGGCGTGTTGGACACCAATATGCCGCGCTGCCGCGCCGTCGCCACATCGATATTGTCGACACCAGCCCCGTAATTGGCGATCAGCCGCAACTTTTCACCCGCCTGACCCAATAGCCCGCCATCAATGGTATCGGTCACCGTGGGCACCAGCACATCGGCATCCTGCACCGCTGCTACTAATTCCTCACGCGTCATTGGGGTGTCGTCGTCGCGCAGGCGCACGTTAAACAATTCGCTTAACCGGGTTTCTACTGCCTCAGGCAACCGTCGCGTAACAACAACACTTAAACGTTCTCTTGGCACCTCGGCTCTCCCACTGCTTTGCAAACGGACGCGCGCCATGGCATCGTGGCGCAGGATAAGGCGGGGCACAAGAACCCCAATGGCATTGAGTCGACCTTTTTTCAAAACCGGATCAACAGGCATAAGAGCGGGCAGTCAGTGAGTGGCAATCTACCTGTAAAACGCCGATCTCTGGCGGCAGTTTCCGTATTTCTGGTCATGTTCGGTGTCTGTGCCGCACATGCCGAGGTCAAACGCGGTTCGGTCACCAACCTACCCCTGCCCCGCTATGTTTCGATGAAGGCAGCCGAAGGCAACGTGCGACGCGGACCATCCCTAACCCACCGAATCGACTGGGTATTCAAACGGCGCGGCATGCCGCTGCAGGTCACCGCCGAATACGGAAACTGGCGCAAGGTTCAGGACCGCGACGGCGCGGGTGGCTGGGTTCACTATGCCTTGTTGTCTGGCGTTCGAACGGTGCTGATCGAATCCGAGATGCTGCCTGTTTATGCCCGCCCCGATCCAGCCTCGCCCGTGAACGCTCATTTCGAGACCGGAGTAGTGGCGCGCCTTGGAACCTGTTCGCAGGACTGGTGCCGGATCACCGCTGGCGGATACCGTGGCTGGACATTGAAATCGAACCTTTGGGGCGTCGATCCTTCCGAAATTCGGGAATAGGCGAAAGACGAATTCCGGTATCCGCGGTTGCGCATCGCCCTGAAAAAGCGCGACAAGGTGTTTGAGTTACCGGCCCAATCGCCGCTTAACTCGACCTAAATGGAGGACGCTATGCGCGCAGTCACTTATTCAGCCTTCGGAGACGCTGTCGATGTCTTGCGTATACAGGATATTCCCCTGATCCAGCCTGAACCAGGTGAAGTCACGGTCGAGTTGTCCTATTCCGGCGTAAACCCCTCGGATATCAAGGCCCGTGCGGGAACCCGGCCGGGTGTCACGGAACCCCCGTTTCCGCTGATCGTTCCGCACAGCGACGGGGCTGGAGTCATCACAGCGGTTGGCGATGGAGTACCCGCGGCGCGGATTGGCCGGCGCGTGTGGATTTGGAACGGGCAATGGCAGCGCGCATTTGGTACAGCTGCCAGCCACATCACCCTGCCCGAATCTCAGGCTGTCGAACTGCCCGAGACAGTGTCACTTGAAACCGGGGCAATTCTTGGAATTCCGGGCCTAACTGCAAGCCATGCGGTGTTCTCGGGCGGCGCACCGGGCGGGCAAACCATATTGATCCATGGCGGGGCGGGCACCGTCGGGTATCTGGCTGTGCAGCTTGCCAAATGGGCCGGAGCCAAAGTGATCGCAACGGCCAGCGCCCGCAACTTTGACCGGGTCAAGGCAGCTGGTGCGGATGTCGTGCTCGACTACACCGGTGAACACCTTTCGGATCAGATCCTCGATGCAAATGATGGGCATGCAATCGGTCGAATCGTCGATGTCGAATTTGGACAGAACCTTGCCACCAACATTGCCGTCATCGCCGAAAACGGCCGTATCAACGCATATGGATCTGCCCGGAATATGACACCTGTCTTTCCCTTTGGACCCATGATGTTCAAGGCCGTGACGCTCGAAGCGGTTCTGATCTACCTGCTGCCCGCGGACTTGCGCGCCACCGCAATAAAGACATTACACAAGGCACTGACTGATGGCGCACTGATCTGCCCCGTTCACAAGGTCTTTACGTTGGAAGAATGCGCTGCGGCCCATGCGCTGGTACAAGAAGGCAACCGTACCGGAGCGGTGTTGATCGATACCAAATGAGGGGCCTTCAAAAAAAATTTACGGCGCTCGCTTTTTTTGCAAAACGCTCTTGAACCCTGCCATCAACAATCGTAGATAGCCGCTCACCGTTGGGGTGTAGCCAAGTGGTAAGGCAGCGGTTTTTGGTACCGTGTATCGTAGGTTCGAATCCTACCACCCCAGCCATGATTTTCCTATATATCACACACCGACGTCCTCGGGGCGGATTGTAGCGCCTTCTCAGCGGCTTGTCTGACGTCAGCACCATGTTGAGACGCGCAGGTTCATGCCCTTGGGAGAAAATGGGAAAGACCCCCGAGTTTTTTCTTGCCGCAGAGTAAGTGTTAAGGTACCCGCGTTTTACCGGTCCCGATGTGGCTAAGAGGGAATCCGAGGTGCCTTTTGGTGCCAACCGGAACTGCCCCCGCAACTGTAGGCGGCGAGCGCTGTCCATTCCGTCACTGGGCCATTTCGGTCTGGGAAGACAGGACAGACAAAGACCCGTCAGTCAGGAGACCTGCCGGTATGAAACCGAAACACACCGGGCGGGGTTGTCCGGGGAGGTTGCCGAAGAAACGCGCCGGGCGGGCTATGTACCACTCTGCGCTCACAGCAGGCAGAAAAGCGTCTGTTGCTTCGGTAAATGCCCATTCACCCGTTCTCTGGTCATTGACACATGGAGATCGATTGTCATGTTTCTACGCACTGGCCTGATTGGCCTTTCCTTGCTGGCTACCAGCGCTGCCGCCGAAGGAAACTTTCCCTTAACCATCGAAAACTGCGGTCACTCGGTCACGTTTGACGCGCCAGTGACGTCGTCAGTCACGGTCGGCCAAGCCGCGACCGAGGTGCTTTATGCGCTGGGTCTGAGTGAGCAGGTTCTTGGAACTTCGGTCTGGTTCAACGAGGTGCTGCCTGAATATGCCGAGGTGAATGCCAAGGTAGAGCGTCTGGCAGACAATGATCCCAGCTTTGAAAGCGTTGTTGCCAAGCGGCCGGGACTGGTCGCAGCGCAATATGAATGGCATGTCGGACCCGAGGGCATCGTCGCCACGCGTGAGCAATTTCACGAACTGGGTATTCCAACTTACGTGATGCCTGCGGATTGCGTCGGCAAAGACAATACGGTCGGCGGCGATGGCACCCGCCTGCAAGCGTTCTCGACCGATACGCTGTATCAGGGTATCGAAGAACTGGCGGCAGCCTTTGATGTGTCCGAACGCGGCACGGACCTGGTTGCCGAGTACAAGGCCCGTGAAGCCGCAGCCGTCGCCAAGGCGCAAGCCGTGAAGCTGGACGATGTGTCCGCCGTATTCTGGTTTTCCTCTCCTGAAATGGAAAGCGATCCGTTTGTGGCCGGGCAGAAGGGCGCACCGGGATACATGATGAGCACATTGGGCATCCGCAACGTCGTCGAGACGGATGAAGAATGGCCAACAGTGGGCTGGGAAACCATTGCCAAGGCCAATCCGACGGTGATCGTGATTGCCAAGATGGACCGCCGTCGCTTTGCTGCGGACGACTACCTGAAAAAGCTGGAGTTCCTGCGCGCTGATCCGGTGACCAGCCAGATGGATGCGGTCAAGAATGACCGGATTGTCGTTATGGATGCGCAGGCCATGGACGCCACCATCCGCGCAATCCCGGCACTGGAGGATCTGGCCGAGAAGCTGGATACCATCGGAAACAACTTGTGAACGAGGTCGCCGCAATCTTTCGGCAGGGTTTCAAGGCCGCGTGCCTAACTGTGCCACTGTTGATTGCGGCGGTCCTTGCGGGCGCGATGATCGGGGAAACCTCGTTGTCGCCCGATTTGGTTCTCTCCGTTCTGGTCAACAAGCTGGCCGGAGCGGACCTGCCCGTCGACCCAATTGATCAGGGTATTATCTGGAGCTACCGGATTCCTCGCGCTCTGGTCGCTGCGTCCTGCGGTGCCGGTCTGGCTGTCGCAGGGGTCGTGTTGCAGGCATTGCTGCGAAACCCGTTGGCTGACCCTTATATTTTGGGCATTTCTGCCGGGGCCTCGACGGGTGCCGTGGCTGTTACCATCGCTGGTTTGGGCGGGGGAGCTTTGTCGCTGTCTTTTGGCGCGTTCAATGGCGCGCTTTTGGCTTTCGGTTTTGTCGCGTTGCTGGCCCGAGCCTCCGGCGCAGGCGGCGGGCGGGCTGCGACGGCGCAAATCGTTTTGGCGGGAATTGCCGGGTCTCAGTTGTTCAATGCGCTAACGGCCTTCATCATCGCCAAATCCGCCAATGCCGATCAGGCGCGCGGGATCATGTTCTGGCTGATGGGAAACCTCAGCGGCGTGCGCTGGCCGGATGTATATCTGGCCATTCCGGTGGCCTTTGCCGGCTGGCTTATTTGCCGCTTTCACGCCAGAGCTTTGGACGCATTTATTTTCGGCACTGATTCAGCGGCCTCGCTGGGCATACCGGTGCGGCGGGTGCAGGCAACCCTGATCTTCGCCACCGCGCTGACAACAGCGGTCATGGTTTCGATCGTCGGGTCCATCGGCTTTGTCGGGCTGGTCATCCCTCATGCTGCCCGGTTCCTTGTAGGACCGGGGCATCGCAGGCTTATCCCAACGGCCGCCTTGATCGGAGCGGTCTTCCTGATCGGCGCCGATATCGTGTCGCGCATCATCATCCCGGGTCAGGTTCTGCCGATTGGGGTGGTTACCGCCCTGATCGGTGCGCCTGCCTTTGCCGTAATTCTGGTGCGCGGCCAGAGGAACGCCCAATGAAGATCGAGGCGCAAAACCTGACATTTTCGGTTCGCGGCAAGACTTTGCTGTCAGACGTATCGTTTGTCGTGGAGCCCGGCGAAACACTGGCTTTGGTCGGACCCAACGGTTCGGGCAAATCAACTCTGATGCGCCTGTTGGCGGGTTTGGCACGTCCGGTTTCGGGAAAAGTCGTCATAGCGGGCCATCCCGTTTCGCATTTGTCGCGCAGACAGATTGCCCAACGGATTGCCATTGTTGAACAACAGGCTGATACAGCCGAACGCGTAACTGCACGGTCCGTGGTCGAGCTGGGCCGCACGCCCTGGCTGTCGGCCTTACGGCCCTGGCGCGCCGAAGATACCAGGCAAGTCGACAAAGCCCTGCAAACTGTGGAAATGGCCGATATGGCACACAGAGAATGGGCAACATTGTCTGGAGGAGAGCGCCAGCGGCTGCACATCGCGCGGGCTTTGGCGCAGCAACCGGGCCTTTTGCTTTTGGACGAACCGACCAACCATCTGGACATACATCACCAACTGTCGATCCTGGACTGTGTTCGAATTCTAAAAGTGACAACGGTGATGGCACTGCACGATCTGAATCAGGCAATGGCCTGTGATCGCGTGGCTGTTTTATCAGAAGGACAGCTGGTTTCTCTTGGCCCGCCCAAACAAGCCTTGTCTTTGCAAACCGTTTCAGAAGTTTTCGGTGTCAAAGCACAGTGGGGGTATAGTGCCGGCAGGACAGAACGGTTTCTGTCCTATCATCTGGACTGACGGATCCCGATCGCTTCTGGTCGCAAAGGATATCAGCGTCGTCAGCGCGCCATGCCAGATACGTACAATCTGCGGCCTCGAAGGCGTATTCCAACGGCGAGCAAGCTTGATCTGGGTTTCCTCACAAACTGCAAAATTGCTCGTCGAATGCTGTCTAGATTCTAACAGAAATAGGATTTGTTCGTTTTCTTGCCTTCCAAGATGATCGGCAGGCGCGTCGTCCGAGCGTTGGTCGACCAAACCCTTGTGGTATGTTCACTACTTGATTTGAACCGTGAAACAGATTCCT
Source organism: Ruegeria sp. YKSF131 (assembly GCF_059612645.1). Classification (NCBI taxonomy): domain Bacteria; kingdom Pseudomonadati; phylum Pseudomonadota; class Alphaproteobacteria; order Rhodobacterales; family Roseobacteraceae; genus Ruegeria; species Ruegeria sp. YKSF131. The sequence continues at coordinate 130,386 of NZ_JBXWQZ010000002.1, forward strand.
TTCGGAAACCACTGGGACCTGACCCAAATCTCGAAACGCCATCAGCTTGAACAAATTGCGGCGACCGCACGTCGATATTGCAGATTACCCACAATCAAAGCCTCAACTTGAGCCTTAAATTAACGGTAGATTAACGAAACAGGGCACAACAAATCTCTGGATGACAAGTTCTTGATATACTTATGCCTATATCGAGATTTATTGGTGGGTAATCCTGCCGGTCTGTTGACTAGTCCAGTTTTTAACGAGGGGGTATCCCGGCAGGATCAGGGGGTGCCAGATCGGGCCAGTTCGAGGCCAACAGATCGCGGCACCCCCGCCGGTAAGCGCGAACCAGCAACTCATCTTTCATCAGTTGATCTTGTTGCGCTGCGCGTGGGGTGTGATGCCAAAACTGGATCGGTATACCCGAGAGAAATGCCCCGGATTTTCGAAGCCGCAGGCCACGGCGACTTCGGTAACCGACGCCTCGGTTTGCAAAAGCAGTTTCCGGGCTCGTTCCAGCCGCATTTCCATAAAGTACCGTTTTGGCGAAGTGTTCAGGTATTTACCAAACAACCGTTCAAGTTGACGGGTGGAAATACCCAAAACATCGGCAATGAAGGATGGTGAGACAGGGGTTTCGAGACTGTCCTGCATAATGTCTATCGCCTTTGCCAGATGGGCATTGCGCATTCCATTGCGCGATTGCAGCGAAACGCGCTGCTTGGCGGTCGCATTACGCACAGTGTTATAGACCATCTGATCCGCAACATCAGTGGCCAGTTCTTCGCCATGGTCGCGTTCGATCAGATGCAGCATCAGGTCTGCGGTCGCGGTTCCACCTGATGCGGTAATGTGTTTTTCGTCGGCGACAAAGACGCTGCGCACCAGATTGACATCCGGAAACGCCTCCATGAATGCGTCGTGGTACTCCCAATGGATCGCCGCCTGCATACCATTGAGGAACCCGGCCTCGGCCAGCAACCACGCCCCGGAACACAATGCCCCGATCCGCGTTCCGCGCGCGCGTTCGCGCCGCAGTGCAGCCAGAAGGGAACGAGTCACGTGGTCACGCATGTGAATGCCCGACAAAACAAAGAGTTGATCGCACTTGGGCAGTTCCTCAAGTCCGGAATGCACAAGAGTGACGGATCCATTGGAAGACACGGCCTGCTCGCCCTGTTCGGATACAAAAGACCAGCGATACAGCTCATCGCCACTCACTAGGTTGGCGATCCTCAGCGGTTCGACCGCACAGGAAAAGGCGAGGTGCGAAAACTCCTCGACAAGGATGAAGGCGAAGTGCTGCGTCTGAAGCATGAGCAGGACCATTTCCAAACTGGGCCGACGCCCAAGCGTGAGTCTATTTTGCAGACACCCATGCTGCACGAGATTTTTTTGTATACAAGTTGTATTTTTTAGAAATACAAAAATACGACCACCGCGATTCGGACACGGCAGCCAGAGGACATAGTGAGGCCAAAGGATGAAAGACGAAGCCAAGTCGCGCAAAAATGCGCTCAGAGAACACCTGAAGATGTCCATCCTGACGCTGCGCCTTCGTCCAGGTGACGATCTGGATGAGGCGCATTTGTCCGATGAATTCGGCCTGTCGCGCACGCCTCTGCGTGAGGTGTTTCGTCAACTGGCAGGCGAAGGCTATCTGGATCTGCGAAAAAACCGCAGCGCCCGTGTTTCGGAAATGTCCTACACCACACTGCGCGATTTCTTCCTTGCCGCGCCGATGGTCTACGGGGCCATCCTGCGTCTGGCGGCAGTGAACGCGACTAACGCGCAAATCGAAGAATTGAAAGCGGCTCAGCACGCGTTCAAAGCTGCCCTTCGTTCAGGGTCGGTCGAGGATCGCGCACTTGCCAACAACCGTTTTCATGACGTGACCGGAGAGATGTCCGGCAATGTCTACCTGCTTCCGTCATTCAACCGGCTGCTGATCGATCATGCACGGATTGGCATGACGTTTTATCGGCCGCAGACAGTTGAAATGTCGGAAAACCTGTCGCTGGCCAGCCAACAGCATGACGCGATCATCGCAGCCATCGAGGCACGCGATGAAGCCGCGGCGGCGAAACTGGCCGAGGATCACTGGAACCTGTCCCGGGATCAGATCGGGATGTTCGTGATGCCTGACGCACTGGATGTCGCAATGGGTATCCCGCCACTTTCGAAGCCCGCATGAGGGCGAAATGAACCCGATTTTCAAGTTCGAAGGAATTTATACTCCTGTGGTCACCCCCTATCACGACGATGGCAGCGTGAACTGGGACACCCTGTCCGACGTGATCGAATACCTGATCGAAAATGGTGTGCACGGCCTGATTTCCGGCGGATCCACGGGTGAGAATTATGCCCAGACCGGGCCGGAGCGGCTGGAACTGGCCAAATTCACGCATAAGCACCTGAAAGGGCGGTTGCCCTTGGTCGTTGGCACGGGCGCGATGCTGACTTCGGACTCGATTGCGCTGGCCGCTGGCGCACGCGATATCGGCGCGGACGCCATCCTATTGGCCAGCCCGCCCTACTCGGTGCCGACGGATCGCGAAAACGCGCTGAATGCACTGGCTATCGACAAGGCCGCCGACCTGCCGGTGATGCTGTACAACTATCCGCACCGTACCGGCACAATGATGGGAGAAGAGTTCCTTGACCGCGTAGGTCGTAGCCGAAATTTCTGCGGCATCAAGGAAAGCTCGGGCGATATCAACCGGGTGCATCTGTTGGCCCGGGATTATCCGCATATCCAGCTGGGCTGTGGCATGGACGATCAGGCACTGGAGTTTTTCGCCTGGGGCGCACCATTCTGGGTCTGCGGCGGTTCGAACTTCCTGCCAGCGGAACATGTGGCGCTGTATCAGGCCTGCGTGATCGAAGGCAACTTTGCCAAGGGGCGTCGGATCATGTCAGCGATGATGCCGCTGATGCGGGTGCTGGAACAGGGCGGCAAGTTTATCCAGACCATCAAGCATGGCGTCACCATGAACGGGATCGACGCGGGTATCATGCGGCCTCCGCTGAAGGGCCTGAACAAAGATGACAAGCGCGCGCTAGAACAGGTGACGCGCGTGCTGAGAAAGACAATCGCCGACATCGTGGCTGAGGGGTGACAAACATGGATCTGCTGACACAGGACGAGTACAAATCCATCGCCGCAGGTCTGAGCCTGCCGACAGGCGCCTTTATCGACGGCGCGTTTCGTCCGGCGGTTTCGGGCCAGACCTTTGCGACAGAGAACCCTGCAACCGGTGAAAAGCTGGCCGATATCGCATCCTGTGGCGCGGAGGATGTGGACTTTGCCGTCAAGAAAGCTCGTGAGGCGTTCGACGATGGCCGCTGGTCCAAACTGCACCCCGCCGAGCGCAAGGATGTGCTGATCCGGCTGGCCAAACTGATGGCTCGCAGCGCCCGTGAACTGGCGGTAATGGAGAGTATCGACAGTGGCAAGACCATCTACGACTGCGAAACTGTTGATGTGCTTGAGACAATCCACTGCCTGAAGTGGCACGCTGAGGCGATTGACAAGATTTACGATCAGGTTTCGCCCGCCAGCGACGATCACATCGCCATGGTGGTGCGCGAGCCAATCGGCGTTGTGGGTCTGGTGCTGCCGTGGAATTTTCCGCTGCTGATGTTGGCATGGAAGATCGGGCCAGCGCTGGCGGCAGGCTGTTCTGTTGTTGTAAAACCGGCGATGGAAACCACTTTGACGGCCCTGCGCCTTGCCGAATTGGCGATGGAGGCCGGCTTGCCGCGCGGTGTCTTGAACATCGTTCCCGGTGGCGGGGCCGAGGTGGGCGAACCCATTGGGCGGCACATGGATATCGACATGGTGTCCTTCACAGGCTCGACCGTGACCGGCAAACGTTTTCTGACCTATTCGGCGGAAAGCAACGCCAAAGAGGTGGTGTTGGAGATGGGGGGCAAGAACCCTGCTATCGTGATGGAGGATGCCGAAAACCTCGACCGGGTGGCGGCGCATATCGTCAATGGCGCATTCTGGAACATGGGTGAGAACTGCTCGGCCTCGTCACGCCTGATCGTGCATAAGAAAGTGAAGGCTGAGCTGCTGGAGCGCATCGCGCATCACGCCAAACAATGGAACATCGGCGACCCGCTCGACCCCGAAACCCGCATGGGCGCACTGGTGAGCGAAGACCACTACACCAAGGTTTGTGGCTATCTGGATCAGGCCGAGAACGTTGTGATCGGTGGCAAAGCGGACAACGGGTTTGTCGAGGCCACCGTGGTCGAAGTGCCCGGCAATGACGCTGCTTTGGCGCGCGAGGAAATCTTTGGCCCTGTCTTGTCGGTAATTGAAGTCTCGGGCTTTGATGAAGCGATCCAGATCGCGAACGACACCGACTATGGCTTGTGCGCCTCAATCTTTACGGCCAATGTCAAACGTGCCATTCGTGGTGCGCGGATGATCCGCGCAGGCACCGTGACAGTGAACAGCTTCGGCGAAGGTGACATCACGACACCTTTCGGTGGCTACAAGCAATCGGGATTTGGTGGCCGTGATAACTCGATCCATGCTCATGACCAGTACACACAGTTGAAAACCATCTGGATCGATCTGGCCGATGACGCGGATGAGGCCGTCGGTTGAGCCGACACGACGCCAAAAGGCTACCCCGGCAGACAGGCCCGTCGGGATGGAATACGATTCTGCCGCCCCAAACACCTCTGGCGGTGCTGGAACGGGACCTGACCGCGGATATCACAATAGTTGGTGGCGGGTTTGCCGGGCTCAGCGCGGCGCGGCGGCTGCATCAATTGGATCCTTCTCTGAAAATCGTTCTGCTGGAAGCCGGTCGTTTCGCGGAGAGCTCGGCAGGCCGGAATTCTGGGTTCATGATCGACCTGCCCCATGACTTGGCCTCGGACAACTACGCAGGCAAGGGGTCGGACGCGGATCGCGCCATCATTGCGCTGAACCGCAAGGCCATTGCCTTTGCGACCGAAGTGGCCTCCGATTGCGGGCTGCCACAGGAAATGTTCGACCCCTGCGGCAAATACAATGCAGCCGCCACCAAAGCGGGCGACGCGTATAACCGCGCCTTTGCCGCGCATCTGACCAAACTGGACGAGCCGCATAAGCTTTTAGATCAGCAGCAGATGCAAGAGGTCACGGGCAGCCCGCACTATACCTCGGGGCTTTATGCGCCGGGGACAGTGATGATTCAGCCGGCGGCATATGTGCGAGCGCTGTCCGCCCGTCTGGCCGGGCAAATCGAAGTATTCGAGCATTCACCCGTCACCTGTTTGGAACAACAAGGCGCAGGCTGGGTGGTCAGCACCAACAAGGCCAAGGTGAGCACCGGGCGGATCATTCTGGCCAATAACGGCCACCTGGAGAGCTTTGGGTTCTACCAGCGGCAATTGATGCACATTTGCCTTTACGCCTCGCTCACAGCCCCGCTGAACGAGGCGCAGATCAAGACACTGGGCGGGAAGTCGCGCTGGTCGGTGACGCCAGCGAACCCGATGGGGACGTCAGTACGGCGCATTTCCGGCAGCTATGGGGATCGCATCCTGATCCGCACCTGCTCCAGCTTTCATCCAACAATCGAGACCAGTCCAATGCGACTGCGCAATGCAGGCTGGGTGCATGACAGAAAGTTCAGGGAACGCTTCCCGCATCTGCCGGATGTGCAGATGGAACATCGCTGGGCCGGGATGCTTTGCCTCAGCCGCAATGGATCAGCCGCGTTCGGTGAGCTTGAGGACGGTGTCTACTCTGCCTGTTGCCAGAACGGTCTGGGCATCGCACGGGGAACACTGCAAGGCATGGGCATCGCTGAACTGGTGCTGGACCGTCGGTCTGTCATCGCCGATCATTTTCTGGCGCAGCCGGACTTGCCGCGTTTGCCGCCCGAGCCATTCGCCTCGCTTGCCGCCAACAGTTATCTGATCTGGAAAGAGTGGCGATCCGGCAAAGAATGAACTTGTCCGTCAAGAAGTCTGGTTCAACTCATCCGCGGCCGGAATTTCCCTCTCGCGGCGGGCGATATAGTCCAGAAGGGCGTCGTTCTTGGCCTCATCCAGCTTGGGTTCCTGATACTCAGCCAAAAGCTTCCTCGCGTAGATCAGGGCGCGTTCGGTGATTTCAACTTCGCCTTCCGCCACCCATTGTTCGATCGAGTTGTTGTCAAACAGTTCGGGCATGAAAAAAGCCGTCTGAAAATTCTCCTGGGTGTGCGGATGCCCCAGATAGTGCCCGCCGGGACCCACATCCGGAATTGCGGCCAAGGCTTCGTCAAAATCATGCCATTTAGGCCCCTCCGCCATCCGATAGGCCATCGCGCATTGTTCCGCGTCCACAACAAACTTGGCGACCGAACAATGCATCCCCGCCTCGTTCCAGCCTGCCGAATGCCAGATGTAGTGGGCCCCTGCATGCAGAACAGCGCCCAGAGTTGTCGCGGATTCGTACCCGGCCTGCGCGTCAAACGTCTTGGCCCCGCCCAGCGTGTTCGAGGTGCGCCATGGCACATCGTAAAAGCGCGCCATCTGACCAATCATGAAATTCATCAGACTGATTTCAGGCGTCCCTGCCATCGGCGCACCGGATTTCATCGAAACGGTTGACAGATAGTGCCCCCAAATCGCCGGACAGCCCTTGCGGATCACCTGCGTATAAGCCAGCGCCGAAAGCGCCTCAGCGGTCAGCTGTGCCACGGTTGCGGGTACCGATGCGGGCGTATTGGCACCGCCCAGAACGAAGGGCGAGCACAAAACCGGCTGATTCCGGCGGCAGAAGGCGCGCATTGCTCCCAGCATGGTTTCATCCCAGACCAGCGGGCTGTTGCCATTGCAGTTGCCCGTTGTAACCGGGTGGTCATCAATGAACCCTTCGCCGAAAAGGATATCGCACATGTCCATCACGTCTTCGGCATTCTTGGGCGAGGTGGTCATTCCCATGAAGGTTTTGTCCGAGTATTTCATCGACGAATAAGTGATGCGCAGGTGCCGCTGGCTGATCGGGTGATCGTAAGGTTCGACGATATGATGGGCCGAACTGTGCAGTGCGGGCATCATGTGCGACAGTTTATGAAACATCGCCAGATCGTCCAGCGTCGGGTTCCGGCGCACGTCGACAAGATCACGCAGAAATGGCGCGCCGGTCATCGGCACGAAGATCGAGTGCTTGCCGCCGAGAGCGAGGTTCTTTTGCGGATCGCGTGCGTGATAGGTGAATTGCGCCGGAATGGTCGCGATCAGCTCGCGCACCATGTTGCGGTCCAGAAAGACCAGCTCTCCGTCAACCTTCGCGCCCGCTTTCTTCCAGTCTTCCACTGCGGTCGGATCGCGAAACTGGACACCAACGTTCTCCAGAATATTCATGGCGGCCTTGTCGATAAGCTCAACCTGGCTTCCGTTCATAACTTCGCAATGCGGGATGCCGCGGGTCAAACCCGGCAGCATGTCAAAGTTCGGCGCGGTGCGAAGAGCGCGGCGCGCGGAACGCCCACCGGCACGTGCAAGAGTACGGGTCGACAAGGGGCAATCCTCCTGTTTTGAATCAGACTGACGGAAATACGCCGCGTTCACCTCTCTGATTGCGATATGTGTTTGCAGGAAGCGACACCGCCCTGATGACGGTTTTTCGCCGCGCCTGTTCACGTAAGGTCGTTCGGTCATTTTATCTTGTGTGACCTACTTCACTGCCAATCACGTGCAGACATCTGCAACAGATATCCATAAAGTTGTTTCAGGAGGGGCGCTTCAATGCACCACACGACAGAGATGCTGATCATCGGTGCCGGGTTCTCAGGGCTGACGATGGCGCTTGAGGCACGCAAACACGGCATCAAAGATATCGCCATTCTGGAAAAGGCTGAAGATATCGGTGGCACGTGGCGCGAGAACACCTATCCTGGCGTCGCCTGCGATGTGCCTTCACATCTGTATTCCATGGCGACCCACCCTAATCCGTACTGGAGTCGCGCCTATGCCGGTGGCGCAGAGATACAGGAATATCTGCAAAATGTCGCGCATCAGGAAGGATTGTATGATCTTTGCCATTTTGGGCAGGAGTTGAAATCGGCGAGATGGGATGGCACGCATTGGCAGGTTGAAACCACGGATGGCCAGATCTGGTCAGCCAAGTTTCTGGTCTCGGCCATTGGCGCGCTGCATCATCCCAGCATTCCGGACATTCCCGGCACCGACAGCTTTCCCGGCCCCTGTTTTCATTCGGCCAAATGGGATCACACCGTCGATCTGACCGGAAAGCATGTGGCAGTTGTCGGCACCGGGGCGTCAGCCGTTCAGTTCGTGCCAGAGATTGCCAAGATTGCGCGCCACGTCACCGTTTTTCAGCGCAGCGCGCCTTACGTTATGCCGCGCCCTGACGGCCCGATCGCGCCATGGGTGCGCAAACTTTATGCCTACCTTCCCCAGCTTCCCCGCATCCGGCGCAAACTGATTTTCATGTTCTTCGAGTTCCGTCACCGCGTGTTCAGGGGCGAGGAACGCGCGATGAACTTTGCCCTAAAAATGTGGCGCAAGTCACTGGAAGGCGCGATTGCGGACCCCAAAGATCGGCGCATTCTGACCCCGGACTATCGAATTGGGTGCAAACGCATTCTCAGTTCAAATGACTGGTATCCGACCCTGGCCCGCGACAATGTCAGCGTCATTCCGCACGGCGTGGCCAGTATCGATGGAAACAGCATCCTGGCGACAGATGGCACCAGGACAGAGGCAGACGCGCTGATCTGGGGTACCGGGTTTCAGGTCACCAATGTCGTTGAAAGGTTGGATATCACCGGCACAGATGGGCTAACGCTGCGGTCGGCCTGGGCGAATGGGATGTGTGCACATCTGGGTACAGCGATAGCCGGTTTTCCCAACTTTTTCATCCTTCTGGGGCCTCATACCGGGCTGGGGCATAATTCGGTTGTGCTGATGATTGAAGCTCAGGTCGGGCATATCGGCCGGGTTCTAAGCGAGATGCAACGCAAGGAACTGTCGGTGATCACTCCCGATGCGGTGAAACAGGCGGCCTTTACGCAGGAAATGCATGACCGCCACGCGGACAGTGTCTGGCAGATCGGAGGCTGTACATCCTGGTACATTGATGCGGAAGGGCAAAACACGACGCTTTGGCCCGGAACAGTTGCCGAGTTTCAGAAACGCATGGCACAATCAGGATTGGAGCAATACAACCCCGTTAGGACCGGAGACAGCTAGATGACATTTATTCTTAGCGTGGTTACGGCCTTTGCCGTCTTTCTTCTGGCCATGGCCCTGTGGACCCGGCGGATAACCCGTCAGGGGCTTAAAACCGTGCCGCAGATGGGCCAGATCGTGCCCGTGCAGGGCGGCAGCATCCACTATGTGGAAATGGGCAATCCGGACGCGCAGACGGTTGTTCTGATTCATGGCCTGGCTGGGCAGTTACAGCATTTTACCTACGCGTTGGCGGATCAACTGGCCGAGGATTACCACGTCATCGCGTTGGATCGCCCCGGTTGTGGATACTCAACCCGGGATACGGCAGAACTCGCACAATTGCCGCAGCAGGCCGCGATGATTGCTGAATTTCTTGAAACTAAGGGCGTGGATCAGGTCGTGCTGGTGGGGCATTCACTGGGCGGTGCGGTGTCGCTGGCACTGGCTTTAGACCACCCCGAGCGGGTATCCGGCCTCGCTCTGCTGGCGCCACTGACGCACAGGCTGCCTGAAACACCGGTGATCTTCAAACCGCTCGAGATCCGGACCAAATGGCTGCGCAGCCTGATTGCCAACACGATTGCGGTTCCCATGGCCTCAAAAACAGCACCGCACAGTCTGGGTGTGGCATTTGACCCTGAAACCCCTCCACATGACTTTCTGGACCGTGCGGGTGGTGCGCTAGGGCTGCGCCCGTCGGCCTTTGTCACGGCCTCGCAGGACGTTATCGGGTTGGATGCCAGCTGCGATGCGCTGGTGGCCAGATACCCCGAGCTGTCGGTCCCCGGCGGGATATTGTATGGCCGCCAGGACGCGCTTCTGTCCCCTGCCCTTCACGGACCGCCGATGGCCAAATATGGTCTGAGCTATGAAGAGCTTGACGGTCTGGGTCATATGATCCTGATCACAGAACCGGAGATATGCGCCGCGTTTATCCGCAGGATGGTGGACGCCACGATGTTCCGTCAGACGCCCTTGCAGGACCCGGTGACAGAGCCCGTGAAAGAATTCCCCGGTTAGGGCGATTTCCCTCTTGACCCTCCCCGGCCCCTCGCTTACATCGCCTCTCACTCACGGCGGAGTAGCTCAGTTGGTTAGAGCAGCGGAATCATAATCCGCGTGTCGGGGGTTCAAGTCCCTCCTCCGCTACCAAAATCCCCCGACCATCGAACAAAAACACCACTTTTGGTTTTCCCTTTGAATTCAGCGCTCATCGATCCGGCCGAAGATCGAGATATGGTGCCGCGCGTGTGATTTCGACAGCGCCCTGTACCCCGCCCGTATTCAAGTGGATGTTCAGCTGGTCAGTCCCACTGAACCGCGCGAAATAGGCGAACTCGATCATGTTCAGCGCACCCATATCCTGACACTGAATGACATAGTCTGCCTGAAACTCCGAGTGACTCTCTGCCGTTGTGGAGCCTGTGACTGCGTTCGCCTCACCTTTCTGCTGTGTGATGCCGTATGTCAAAACCACATGGGCGGTCACCGTAGAGCACCCAGCTTCGGGCGGGGTTACGAACAGGTCTAGCGGGTCGGAAAGTTCCGACATTGCTATGGCCACACGCGTGCGGTTGTCATCGTTTTCAACCGGGGATTCAAACCCGACGATGTCCATGCTTGGCACCCTCAGCGCCAAGGCGAACCCGGTGTCAGAAAACACGATATCGATCTGGCCCGAACCATGGTGATGAGGCATGGAAATCTGCGTTGCTTGCGCCGCAAGTGCCGCAGGAAACAGGAACAAGGCCAGAACCACGCGCTTCATGAACCACAAACCACCTACAAAGAATCACTTGGCTGATTTTAGCTGGAAACATGTACCGCACAATGTCATCCGCCGGATCAAGACCTCGTCAGATATGGGGATGGTGACCACCAGGCCAGCAACTCCATTTCCCGATAAAAAAACTCAGATTGACAATGTTGACTTTTTAACTCAGTTATTTCAGCGAAAGCCGCCGCGGGAACAAACCCGCCTGATCTGACAGTTCTGACTAGAAAGTAATGACCTCAATGACCAAGTTGTTTGCAACAGCCAGCGCTTTGACATTTGCGACAGCCACTTTTGCTTTTGCAGGGGATGTGCCTGCAAAAGCGGATATTCTGGAAACCTATGCCGATATTGCCGAAGCCAAGTATGACGACAGCCTGATTGCGGCAAAGGCTTTGCGGGATGCAGTCGATGCGCTGATTGCAGAACCCTCGGACGTGACTCTGACTGCGGCACGGGCAGCATGGGTTGCAGCGCGTGTGCCCTATCAACAGACCGAAGTTTATCGCTTTGGCAATGCAATCGTTGATGACTGGGAAGGCAAAGTAAACGGTTGGCCGCTGGATGAAGGTCTGATTGATTATGTCGACGCGGCCTATGGTGGCGCGACGGATGAGAACGAATTTGCGGTTCTGAATGTCATCGCCAACCCCAGCTTCGTACTATCGGGCGAAACCATTGACGCCAACACGATTACTCCGGAACTGCTGAGCGAAACCCTGCACGAAGCTGATGGTATCGAAGCCAATGTCGCAACTGGCTACCACGCTATCGAGTTCCTGCTGTGGGGTCAGGACATGAATGGCCACGGGGCAGGTGCAGGCAACCGTCCAGCCACTGATTATGCAAACGGCGATGCCTGCACCGGTGGCAATTGCGACCGTCGTGCCCAGTATCTGAGCGCCGCAACCGACCTGTTGGTCAGCGATCTGACCTGGATGACCGATCAGTGGAAACAAGGCGGCGCGGCGCGCACGGCGCTGATGGAAAATGAAACGGCGGGTGTCAGTGCGATCCTGACCGGTATGGGTTCACTGTCCTACGGTGAACAGGCGGGTGAGCGGATGCGTCTGGGCCTGATGCTGAACGACCCGGAAGAAGAGCATGATTGCTTTTCGGACAACACCCACAACAGCCATTACTACGATGGGCTGGGCGTTCAGAACGTCTATCTGGGCAGCTATACCCGCATCGATGGAACACCTGTATCGGGCGCATCACTGGCCGAATTGGTAAACGCAACAGACCCGGAACTGGACGCCGAGATGAAAGCGAAACTGGCCGTCACGATGCAAGCCCTTGGCAGGATCAAATCGACCGCGGAAGCAGGGTTTGCCTATGACCAAATGCTGGAACGCGGCAACGAAGGCGGTGAAACCCTGATCATGGCCGGCGTCATCGGCCTGATCGACCAGACCAAGACAATCGAGCGCATCGTGACCGCACTGGAACTGGACCAGATTGAATTTGAAGGATCAGACAGTCTGGATAACCCCGACGCGGTATTCCACTAAACAAGAACGCGCGCCGGGGGCTTGCCTGCCCCCGGTACACTCAACACGCTGACCCGCCAGCCCACTGAGCCACACAAACTCAAGCCAACATCCATGATTGTCTGCCACTGCACCAACATCTCGGACCACGACATCCGCGCCGCCATCGACTGGATGCGGACAGCCGACCCCCGAACCATCATCACCCCGGGCAAGGTTTACCGTGCTCTTGGAAAATCGGCGGATTGCGGCGGATGCATGCCTCTGTTTCTGGACACGATGCGGTCAAGCGATAATCTCGAAGTACCCATGCAACTCCGCGCCCTGCGCGCGGCAGTATCACAGGAGAGTGCAGATGAAGGGCGATCCAAAAGTCATCGAATATCTCAACAAATCTCTGCGGCATGAACTGACTGCTGTCAGCCAATACTGGCTGCACTACCGGTTGCAGGAAGACTGGGGACTTGGCCACATGGCCAAGAAAAGCCGCGAGGAAAGCATCGAAGAGATGGGCCACGCGGACATGCTAATCGAACGGATCATCTTTCTGGAAGGCCACCCCAACCTTCAGAAGCTAGACCCGCTTCGGATAGGTCAAACACCAAAGGAAACGCTGGAATGTGACCTTGCGGCCGAGATTGATGCACGGGCCTTGTACAAGGAAGCGCGCGAATACTGTCGGGATGCCGGCGACTATGTCTCGATGTCGCTGTTCGAGAAGTTGATGTCCGATGAAGAGGGTCATATCGACTTTCTCGAAACGCAGCTCGACCTCTATGAAAGGATCGGCGAAGCCAATTATGCGCAACTCAACGCATCGAAAATGGACGAAGGCGAATAGCTTTGTCGCCCTGTCGGTGGTCGCCTTTGCGGCCACCCCTTCCCTGTCAGCCGAACTGGTGGATCTGCATCTGAACGTCACCCCCCGCACTGACGATGAACGCGCCCGGATTGCCGTTGTCACGGCGCCGCCCCAGGATTTCAGCGCACCGCAGCAATTTGAAGAACTGCCCGCCGGGGCCGCGACAGTTCGAGTTCGTACGGACGCGGATGCGTTCTCGCAACCCTCAGACAACTTGAGCTTTGAACAGGAGCTGAATTTCAAGGTCGGAAACGGGCTGTTCAAGAAGGTTTGGGTTTCGTCGCCCTCATCGACGCTCGCCTCTGACGGGTTGGGGCCGCTCTATAACGCGCGGTCATGCCAGCGCTGCCATATCAAGGATGGGCGCGGGCACACGCCAAACGGGCCCGATGACAACGCGGTTTCGATGTTCCTGCGGGTCTCGATCCCCGGCACGTCGGAAGATGGCTATGCAGCGATCGAAGAATACATCGCCACTGTGCCCGAGCCTACCTATGGTGGGCAGATGCAGGATTTCGCACTGGCAGGTCATCCAGCGGAATACCGGCTGGACATCTCGTACGAAGAAATCCCGGTAGCGCTTTCTGACGGTGAAACCGCCTCACTGCGCCGCCCGACTTATCAGGCAGCCGGTCTGGGTTATGGTCCGCTGCACCCGGACGCGATGCTAAGCCCACGGATCGCGCCGCAGATGATCGGGCTTGGCCTGTTGGAAGCGATCCCGGTCGAAGACCTGCTCGCCAGGGCCGACCCCGACGATTTGGATGGGGACGGCATATCGGGTCGCCCGAATATCGTCTGGTCGGTCGAGTTTGACACCCCAATGATGGGCCGGTTCGGTCACAAGGCGGGGATGCCGACAGTTATGGAACAATCGGCTGCTGCTTTTGCCGGGGATATCGGCATATCGAACCCGCTCTACCCTGCTCCGCACGGGGACTGCACCAATGTGCAGGTGAACTGCATCAAAGCCCCGCACGGCGACGATGATGAGCGCGGCTTTGAGATCGATCATCAGGGTATGGACCTGGTCGCTTTCTACAGCCGCAATCTGGGCGTGCCGGGTCGCCGCGACGTGGACAACCCCAAGGTTTTGCGCGGCAAAGAGGTATTCCATGCGACCGGCTGCGCGTCATGCCACACACCGTCACATGTCACCCATCGGATGGAAGACCGGCCCGAGCACAGTTTTCAGTTGATCTGGCCCTACACCGACCTGTTGCTGCATGACCTGGGCGAAGGTCTGGCCGACAATCGCCCCGAGGCCCGAGCGACAGGCCGGGAATGGCGCACGCCGCCTTTGTGGGGCGTTGGCCTGACCGAACGCGTCTCGGGCTACACGGAGTTTCTGCATGACGGGCGGGCGCGCACCTTGCTAGAGGCGATCCTGTGGCATGGCGGTGAAGCGCAGGCTGCCCGTGATGCCGTAGTCTCGATGCCCAAGGCAGACCGTGACGCCCTGATCAAATTTCTGGAAAGCCTGTGACCCATGCGTTTTCTTACCCTTGTTGCAGTGTTGTTGATGCCACTTGCCGCGCAGGCACAGGATCGCGCACCGATCCTGATGGACGTTGCCGAGACACATATCCTGCCCCGGTTCGAGACCCTTCCGGAAACGACCGGCGCGCTTGTCAGCGCATCATTGGTTGAGTGCGATCCGACCTCACCGGCGCTGCGCGCGGCCTACGATGCGGCTTTCGACAGCTGGATTTCAGCCAGCCACCTGCGGTTTGGTCCGACCGAGGTCGATGACCGCGTTTTCGCCCTGGCTTTCTGGCCCGACACGAAAGGGTTCACATCCAAAACTCTGTCCCAGCATATCGAGGCTCAGGATGATGCCGTGCAAAGCCCGGACGCCTATGCCGAAACGTCAATCGCAGGGCGCGGGTTCTTTGCCCTCGAACGGATGTTGTTCGATCCCACCTTCGCGGAACAGGGCAATGCCGAATATCGCTGCGCGCTGATCAGGGCGATCACGGCGGATATCGATGCCAATGCCCGCGCGATGGCGCAGGACTGGCACATCTATGCCCCTAGCCTTACCCAACCCGGAGAAAATAGCCGCTACCGGACGCAGGACGAAGCGATGCAAGAGTTGTTCAAGGCCCTGTCCACAGGTCTTGAGTTCACGGCTGACACTCGGCTGGGTCGCCCCATGGGGACATTTGACCGCCCCCGTCCGAACCGGGCAGAAGCGTGGCGGTCCGGGCGGTCTTTACGCCATGTAGAACTGTCGCTGATATCCTTGCGAGATTTAGCCGCACGGCTGTCTTTTGATCACCCCGAAATCGCGTCGGAACTGGACGCTGCGTTTGCACGTGCCATCCAGAACGCTCAATCCATTGACGATCCCTCGCTGGCCGGGGTTTCAGATCCCCAGGCCCGGTTCCGGATCGAGGCGCTTCAACAGTCGATCCACGATATCAGCACCATCGCCGTGACCGAGCTGGGTCCGACATTGGGGATCAGCGCAGGATTCAACTCGCTGGACGGAGACTAACCCATGACGTCACGCCGCCATTTTCTTGCCGGTCTTGCCGCGACCACGATTTCCCCGATCCGCGGGTGGGCCTCGGCCGGTTCGCCTGATTTTCTGGCCGCAGGGCTGTTTCCCGACGGGTCCTTTCGACTTGCCGGGTTGAGCACATTGGGCGCGATCGTGTTCTCCGTGCCTCTACCCGGACGCGGACATGCGGCCGCTGCCCACCCGCACAAAGCTCTGGCGGTCGCGTTTGCCAGGCGTCCGGGCACCTTTGCCATCGTCATCGATTGCGCAACCGGCGCGCAGATTGCGCAGCTAAAGGCCCCTGAAAGCCGACACTTCTATGGCCACGGCACATTCTCGGCAGATGGCGCGTATTTTTATGCCACCGAGAACGACTACGAAGCCGGGACAGGTATTATCAGTGTCTGGGACGCAGAAAGTTTTTCGCGTCTGGGTGAGTTTTCATCGGGCGGAATAGGCCCGCATGACATGCGCCTGATGCCCGACGGGGAAACGCTGGTGATTGCCAATGGCGGGATCGAAACGCACCCCGAAACCGGGCGCACAAAGCTGAACCTGCCGACGATGGCACCCAACCTGAGCTATCTCACCCTGTCGGGCAGGATCCAAGAGCAGGTGTCGTTACCTGACGAGCTTCACAAGAACTCGATCCGCCATCTGGCGGTGCGGAGCGACGGTCTGGTTGGCTTTGCCATGCAATGGCAGGGCAGCAAGTCCGAACACCCGCCCCTGTTGGGCCTGCATCGTCAGGGTGAAGCCCCGCGCCTGCTTGCCGCGCCGGATCACGAACAAAGCATGTTGCAGGGATACGCTGGCAGCATCGCATTTTCAGCCGACGCCGAGACGATCGCAATCACCTGTCCGCGCGGCAATGCGCTGCACCAGTTTGACACAACCAGTGGCACATTCATCGGCGCCTTCGCGCTTGAGGATGTCTGTGGGCTTGGGGCCGGTGCGAACGGGTTGGTCTTTACCACGGGAACAGGCGCCTTCGGGACATTGACGGGCGCGCGCCCAGCTGTTCGAACCCGCGCCGAATGCCAATGGGACAATCATCTGATCCCAATCCACCCGTCCGCGTAAAATTCGGAATCCCCAATCAGATAGTTTACACTTGGAAGAATCAAACTGCTGCCGTATTGGCGGGCGCGAAACTGGCACCCTACGTTAAGGACCGACTTGATTGAAACAGACGCCCGACGCACCGCATTCCATCTACGGAGTTGAGAAATGGGGCAAAGGCCTCATCGAGGTGACCGAACAGGGCGAGATCGGTCTGCGCAATCCCATGGCCCCCGAGACAGCGGCGATCAGCCTGCCCGGTATCCTCAGCGATCTGGACGACCGCGGCATCAAGGCACCGATGGTCCTACGAGTCGCGTCTTATCTGGAACACGAAATCGCCCATCTGAACGAAAGTTTCCAAGATGCGATTACGCGCGTGGGCTATAATGGCAGCTATCGCGGCGTATTCCCGATCAAGGTAAACCAACAGGCCCAGGTTGTTGACCGGATCGTCGAGTTTGGGAAGAAATATAACTATGGGCTCGAGGCAGGCTCTAAACCCGAACTGGTGATTGCGCTGGCCCATCGTCTGGCCCCTGACGCGCTGATCGTGTGCAACGGCGTCAAAGATGCCGAGTTCATCCAACTGGCGATTCTAAGCCGCAAGATTGGGTTCAACACGGTCATCGTTCTGGAAAGCCCGAAAGAGGCCGACACGGTAATAGAAGTTTACAACGAACTGGGCATCGAGCCCCTGATCGGTGTTCGGGTGAAGCTGACCAACCAGATCAGCGGCAAATGGGAAGAAAGTTCGGGCGACCGCTCGGCCTTTGGGATGAACACCGATCAGCTTATCGCCACGGTAGACAAGCTGAAAGACGCAGGCTTGCTGCATTGCCTCAAGCTGCAGCATTCACATCTGGGCAGCCAGGTTCAGGATGTCAACGATGTGCGCCGCGCTGTGGGCGAAGCCTGTCGCTATTACACCGAGCTAACTCGCGAAGGCGTTCCATTGACTCACCTGGATCTGGGTGGCGGCATGGGGGTCGATTACACCGGCGAAAAGAAAGCTGCCGAAAACTCGATCAACTACACGGTCGAAGAATACTGCGCCAATGTCGTCGAAACCGTGGCCTACGCCATGGACGAGGCAGAGGTGGGCCATCCGACACTGGTCACGGAAAGTGGGCGCGCGGTGGTGGCGACGTCCTCGATGCTGGTCTTCAACGTGCTCGAAAGCACGCTTTACGATGCGCCCAATGGCCCCGAGGTTGATCCGGATGACCACCACTTGGTCTCGGACCTCGCCGCGGTGCACGGATACCTCTCCCGCGACCGTCTGCAGGAATGCTGGAACGACGCCACCTTCTATCGTAACGAGCTGCGCGCCCTGTTTCGTCGCGGCTATGTCGACCTGCGTCAGATGGCGCGGGCCGAACGGATATACCTGTCGCTGATGGCCCGGCTCAAGGCATTGGCCGCGTCAGAGGATCTGGAAACGGACCTGAATGACCAGCTTGAAAAGGTTGCTGATATCTATCACTGCAACTTCTCGCTGTTCCAGTCGTTGCCAGATGTCTGGGCCATCGACCAGCTGCACCCGATCGTGCCGTTGCAATATCTGAACCAGATCCCCGACCGTCGCGCCGTGCTGTCCGATATCACCTGCGACAGCGACGGCAAGATCGACCGGTTCATTCTGGCCGACGGTGTTTCCCCCAGCCTGCCGGTGCATTCCCTGCCCGAAGAGGACGAATACTTCATGGGTGTCTTCTTCGTCGGCGCCTATCAGGAGACCTTGGGCGATCTGCACAATCTCTTTGGTGACACCAACGTCGTCACCATAGACCTGCGTCGGGACGGTGGCTTTGACCTGCTGCACGAACAAGAGGGCGACACGATCAGCCAGGTTCTGTCATATGTCGAATTCGACCCGCAGGATTGCGTCGCCGCCTTCCGCAAAATGGTGGATGAGGCGATTTCGACCGGCACCCTGAAAGCCAAGGACCGCAAAACCCTGATGAGCGCTTACCGCGACTCGATCAATGGTTACACCTATTACGAATAACCCCTGAGAGGAGATCACCCCCATGGGAACTTTGAGTGGCAAAACACTGGTTGTCGGCGCAGGTGGCGTATCCCACGCTGCCGTGCACAAGATGGCAATGAATTCAGATATCTTCACCGAAATCACGCTGGCCAGCCGCACGAAATCGAAATGCGACGCTATCGCCAGGTCGGTGAAAGACCGTGTGGGCGTTGATATCGCGACCGCCGAGTTGGACGCCTACAAGGTCGAAGACACTGTAAAGCTGATCAAGGAAACTGGTGCTGAAATCCTCGTAAACCTCGCCCTGCCCTATCAGGATCTGGTGCTGATGGACGCATGCCTTGAGGCGGGCATTCATTACGTTGACACCGCGAACTATGAGCCCGAGGACGAGGCCAAGTTCGAATACCACTGGCAATGGGCCTATCAGGAACGGTTTAAGGCGGCCGGTTTGACAGCCATCCTTGGTTCGGGCTTCGATCCCGGGGTCACATCGGTCTTTGCCAAATGGTTGAAAAAGCACAAGCTGGACACCATCCGCCAGATCGACGTGCTTGATGCCAATGGCGGATCGAACGATCAGGAATTTGCCACCAACTTCAACCCCGAAATCAACCTGCGCGAAGTACTGGCCGAAGTGCGCCACTGGGAAAACGGCGAATGGAAACATTCTCCCGCCATGACCCACAAGGTCGAGTTCGATTTCCCCGCCATCGGCCCCAAGAACATGTACCTGATGTATCACGAGGAACTGGAATCGCTCTCGACCCACTTCCCCGAGATCGAGCGTGCCCGTTTCTGGATGACATTCGGCGACGCCTATATCATGCATGCCAAGGTCTTGGAAAACGTAGGCATGACCCGCATCGACCCTGTGATGCATGACGGTAAGGAAATCATTCCGATCCAATTCCTGAAAACCCTTTTGCCTGATCCCGGTGATCTGGGCGCGGAAACCAAGGGCAAGGCCTGCATCGGCGATATCGCCACAGGTCAGGCCAAGGATGGCTCGGGCGAGAAGACCTATTACATCTACAATATCTGCGATCATCAGGAATGCTATGCGGAAGTCGGCAGCCAGGCCGTCAGCTACACCACCGGTGTCCCCGCCATGATCGGCGCGGCGCAGGTGCTGAAAGGCAACTGGACCGAGCCCGGCGTATGGAACATGGAACAGCTCGACCCGGACGACTTCATGGCCATGCTGAACGAACATGGCCTGCCATGGCAGGTCCATGAACTCGACGGCCCGGTCACCTTCTGATCCGCTTCAGCTTCATCTGGCCCTAAATATCCCGGGGGTCCGGGGGCAGCGCCCCCGGCCTCTCCACCAAACGGAGACGCCGGTTATGTCCGACATGATGACCACACAGGCCGGAGACGCCGGTGCCTTCCGCAATTTCAACCTCTCCCGTGTACCCAGCCCTTGCTTTGTGGTCGACGAAAAAGCGGTTGAACGGAACCTGAAAATCCTCGCTGATGTCGGAACCCGTTCCGGCGCGCATGTTCTCAGCGCGCTCAAGGCGTTTTCAATGTTCTCACTGGCCCCGTTGGTGCGCCGACACCTTGTGGGCACCTGCGCCTCGGGTATCTATGAGGCCCGGCTGGGCCGCGAGGAATATGGCGGAGAGGTCGCCACCTTCTGCGCCGGGTACAAAGACGCGGATTTCGACGAAATCCTGTCGTTGTCCGATCACGTCATATTCAACTCCCCTGCCCAAAAGGATCGGTTTCTCGCCAAAGCCCAAGCCGCCAAAGTGCACGTTGGCCTGCGCATTAATCCGGAACATTCCGAAGGCGAGGTTCCGAAATACGATCCCTGCGCCCCGTGCTCGCGCCTTGGCACACCGGTCAGCCAACTGACCGCCGACACCCTGCGCGGTGTTGACGGGCTGCACATGCATACGCTTTGTGAACAAGGGTTTGCGCCTTTGCAGCGCACCTGGGACGCTGTCGAACCGAAGCTCAAACCGTACCTTGATCAGCTCAAGTGGCTGAACTTCGGCGGTGGCCACCACATCACCCGCGACGATTATGACCGCGACGGGCTGGTGGCCTTCATCCAAACCACCCGAGAAACTTACGGTATAGATGTCTATCTCGAACCCGGCGAGGCTGTGGCGCTGGACGCAGGTGTTCTGATCGGTGAAATCCTCGACCTGCCGACCAACGGCATGAACCTCGCGATCACCGATATTTCGGCCACATGCCACATGCCCGACGTGATCGAGGCCCCCTATCGCCCTGCCCTGATGGATGAGGCCGAAACAGGCCATACCTATCGCCTTGGCGGCCCGTCCTGCCTGGCGGGTGACGTTATTGGCGACTACACCTGGGACAAGCCGCTGGAGATCGGGCAACGTTTTGCCTTCCTCGATCAGGCGCACTACTCGATGGTCAAGACGAACACTTTCAATGGCGTCCCCCTGCCCACAATCGCCCTGTGGAACAGCGAAACGGACGAGCTGAAGATCATCCGGCAGTTCGGATATGACGACTTCAAGGACAGACTCTCATGAGCATTTTTCTCGACAGCGAATTGACCACATCCGAACGCACCGAAGATGCCCGCTTTCGCGTGATCCCGGTGCCTTTGGAGCGCACGGTCTCTTACGGTTCCGGCACGGCCAAAGGCCCCGAAGCGATTATCGAGGCCAGCAATGAACTGGAACGCATCACCGGTCACGCGGAGCCCTGTGTCGAAGGGATTTTCACCGAAGAACCGCTGAATTGTGACGGCCCGTTGCCCGAGGTGATGGAACGCCTTGCGCACCGCACCGAGGCTGCAATTCGGGCCGGAAAGGTGCCGGTCACTTTGGGCGGCGAGCATTCCCTCAGCTATGGCGCAGTGATAGGTGTAGCCCGTGCACTAAACCAACCCATCGGCATCGTCCAGATCGACGCCCATGCCGACCTGCGCAACGCCTATCAGGGCGAAAAACACTCTCACGCCTCAGTGATGCACCTGCTTGCCGAAGAAGGCGTGCGGCTGGCCCAGTTCGGTGTCCGCGCTTTTTCAACTGAAGAGGCCCAAAGCCGACTGAAAAACCACGTTTTTCACGTGGATGCCGAGGAACTGGTGACAGGTAACATCCATTCGGTTGACCTGCCTGCAGACTTCCCCGAGCTGGTCTATGTCAGCTTCGACGTTGATGGGTTGGATCCATCGCTGATGCCCGCCACCGGAACACCGGTGCCCGGTGGGTTGGGCTATTATCAGGCACTGCGACTGGTCGAACACGCGCTCAAGGGGCGCAGATGCGTGGGCTTCGACGTGGTTGAGCTGGCCCCGGACGGCAATGCCGCCTGGGACTTCACCACAGCTCAGATTGTCTATCGCCTGATGGCCGCCTGTTAATCTTCGGCAGTTTCGTTCAGCTCCATATGGCCTTCGCCCTTGCTCAGGATGCGGCGCAGCATGGGTTCAAAAAACTCCAGCGGTTTCGTCGGATAGTCTGGGTCAAACGCCTTCTGATCATATTCATGGCAGAAATAGCGACAGTCTTCCCAATGGGGGCTGTCGCGATACTTGTCGCGCGCGTCGCGGTCGCCGCCAAGGTGGTGGTTGTAGTAGTAACCCTGAAACACGCAATGGTGTTTGAGTATCCAATAGGTTTTCTCGCTGACATACGGCTTCATCATCGCCGCTGACAGCTCTCCATGGTTGTAGGGTGACAGAATATCGCCGGTATCGTGGATCAGAGCGGCGACCACCAACTCCTCATCCGCGCCATCCTCATAAGCCCGGGTCGCGGCCTGAAGGCTGTGCTGATACCGGTTGACCGGATAGGGTGTCCATTCCTCGTCCAACGACCGAATAGCGTCGAGGATGCGATCCGGCAGAGCCGCATTATACGCCTCTTCATAATCCATAACGGCGTCCCAGTCGGCCTTGGTGGCATTCTCAAAACTGGTCCAGGTCGGTTTGTGGCTTTTGTCCAGCATGGCTGATCCCTTGGCGTGTTTCCTGAAGTCGACAATATTACGAGTCGCAACTTCAAAAAAATAAATTGATTTCATCACAATGATCAAAAAATACTCTCGGTATGCGAACCAAAGCTTTGGAAACCTTTCTATGTGTGGCTGAAACGGGTGGTTTTCATGCCGCTGCCCGTAAGCTGAATGTGACTCAAACGGCCGTCAGCGCGCGCATTCATCTGATCGAAGAAGAAACCGGCAGACCACTGTTTACCCGCGGCGCCGGTGGTACAGCGCTGACCGAATTTGGCAGACAATTCAAACCGTATGCAGAACAAATATTGTCCCTTTGGGCCTTCGCGTCGCGCGACTTACCGTTGCAGACGCAAAACCGCCCGGCACTTCGGTTGGGTGGTCAGCTCAGCATCTGGGACCCTTTGCTTGTGGATCTGGCTGTTCGGTTCGAACAGCGCTTTGACAAACTGCTGCTGACACTGAATTACGATCACGATCTGAACATGGTTGAAGCTGTGGCGACCCATGTGCTGGACGTGGCGGTCACGCATGAAACGCCATCAGACCGACGCGTCACCTATCACGAACTGGAACCGGAGCTTCTAACCCTCGTCAGAACCCCGCAAGCAGCAACGGCAGAAAACGATTTGGTCTTCGTCAATCTTGAACTTGGAGAGATCTACCAGGATCACGTTAGATCGGCTGTGCGACGCGCCTCAGGGCAGACCTTGTTTCTTGGCAATTGCATGATGGCGCTACGATATGTCCTGCAAAGAGGCGGATGCGGCTACTTCCCCGACTACGTCATTTCGCAACATCTGGCTTCGGGTGCGCTCGAACGGGTCGAAGACAGTGTAAGCCTGCCGTTGCCGATGTATTTGGTCGCCCGTGGCGATCGCGAAGAATTCGACGACATTCGTTGTTGTCTGGAAGAACTTCGAACCTGAAATCAAGCGGGTGTTGGGATGACCTCGGACCCGCGCGCACGTTTCCGCAAAAGCGGACGACCTGCGACAAGCAGAAAACAGCACGAGATCAACACACCCATAACGGCAGGAAGGTAAAGCAGTGCCCAAAGCTTCGGGTCATCGATCACAACCGGGGACACAAACCCGCGTACGCCTTCAAGCAGCACAAGAATGGTAAAGGCACCCAAAATCTGAGGCCACAATCCAAACCGTGAAAAGCTGCCCAGCATCAGGGTTGAATACCCCGCCAGCGACACGGCGATGCAAATGGCTATCCAGGAAAATCGCTGATGCAGTTCTTCGATCAACTTACCCTGGCTGAACCCCTCGGTTTCTGAAATCGTATCCCGGTTGAGGATCAAATCAGAGGTCGGAATGGCTTCGAGGCTGCGGTTTGCCAACGGGCTTGAGTTCGTCAGTTGCGAAATGTCGTATGATGCGTCCTGAAACAGGGTCGAGGAGAGAACTCTGCCCGCCTTGTTCAAGCGCAGCGCCACCCCGTCGACCATCACCAGATGAATTCCCGCGTCGTTATTGACCAGATAGGCCGTCACACTGGAATAGCTGACTGCGTTTTCCGGGTCGCGCCGATCGGATACGAACACCTCGTGCAACGTACCGTCCAAATCGATGCCACCGATGTAAACCGTAACATCTTCGGCGGGGTGCAGAAATTCGCCTTCATTCAACAACTGCGCTGTCACATCTCCTGCTACTTCGGCTTGCCGGTATTCCAGTTGTTGGACCGATGCAGGGCGCAGGAACACACTGATGGCAGCCATCATCAGACCGGTGATCACACCGAACAAAACAACGGCCCGCGCCAGTCGCCACGGGCTTGACCCGGTTGCCAGCATCACTGTCATCTCGCTTTCGCGACTCAATCTGTTAGTCGCATAGACGGCAGCCGCAAATACCGCCATCGGCATAACCGTACGAACAAGCGTTGGCAGGGTAAGCGCGGTGAATTCAAGAAACACCATAGCGGACTGGCCACCGCTGATGACTTTGTCAAACAGGCTGACAGAACGGGTGATCCAGAAGACACCCACCAGGACGAGGGTGAAGAAGCCGAATAAAACCAGCAATTGCCGCAGAAAATATCCATCAAAACGCGACATTTATCCTCATCCGGCTGATTGCGTCGTGGCCGGACAATAAGTCAATCGCCCACCCAAGGAAACCTCGATTACCGCCTCAGAACCGGCATCGGCGGCAACCTAGTTATTCGGACATAGGAAGGGCGCGCTCAACCACAAGCGCGCCCCGGCCACAGGAGGGAAAAACAAAACAGCGTCATGTACCGAACGTGAGCGCCAACTCGTAACAGTTGTAAGTAAAGCGGGATTCTAGTGATTGGTCTGTGATTTAGTTCACCTTTGAACCGGTCACATGAACACTCTTATGGACAAGAACCCCAGCAAAAAGTTAACGACACGTTAACGCCTTGTTTCCAGCCCATTCACTGTTCTACCCACATAATGATACCTGTCGGTTTTGGTGAATGTCCGTGACAGGACGATTGCAAATAACAGTATCAGTTGGCACAAGGGGTCCGATGGCAATGCATAAACCTTCGACATCAGAAGCCGCTGCACTGAATGCGCAATTACTGAAAAAGACCGACTCGGATTACGATGTCGCTATGTGGGCCGCGTGTGCATTGATGGCGCTCCACTCAGACAAACCAGCGGTGTTTCAAGAATATCAGAATATGTGGGCTGAAAAACTGGATGCGGTACGCCCGCACGAAAAAACAGGTGCCAACAAAAGATAACAACAGGTCACGATGGCCTCGCGTCATTGTAGCAGTGTTGTCGAAGCCAATGCTGCGACTAGTATTGATCCAAGCGCGAAATAGCTGAAGACAGGTATAGCGAACTCAAAGGCTGAAACCCGTTCATCCTTGGAAATCACAACTTAGTATTCGGACAATTTCAATGGCAGGGGCAGCAGGGTTCGAACCCGCGACCTACGGTTTTGGAGACCGTCGCTCTACCAACTGAGCTATACCCCTGTAGTGAGCCCCAGATATGCCAGCCGCGCGGCGGACTCAAGAGGCTTTTTCAGATTCCGATCCACGAAATGTCCGGACAAACAAGTTGCGCAAAATGCGTGGTGCGCTAAGACAAGGACCGGTTAGCAGAAGGAACCCGGCGTGAACCTCCGTAAGAAGATTGCAGACAGCGAAGCTGTGCTAAACTGGGTGGCGCGTCGGATTGCAAATTATATTCGGCTGGTACACCGCAACACACGTTGGCAGCGCATCGGCTATGAAGAACTGGACCAGTTGGCCGAACAGGGTGAGCCGGTCATCGTTGTTCTCTGGCATCAACGGCTGGTGCAGTCGCCTTATTTTTTCCCGCTGGACAAGGGGCGCATCTGTTCGATTACATCTTCTGCGCGGGCTGGCAGCATGGTGGGTCGCGTGCAAAAGTTGTTTGGAATGGACACCATTGCCATGGCCAGCAAGGCACGCCATGTCGCCCTGTCGCGACAGGTATTAGGCAAAATGAAACAGGGGATATCCATTGGCATAGCGGCGGACGGCCCCCGTGGGCCAGAGCGGGTTTTGTCGACGGTTCCTCTGGTTTGGGCGCGAACATCGGGTAAACGTGTTTTTGGTATTACCTTTTCGGCGAAACATGGGCGCGAAGCAGGAACATGGGATCATCTTTTGATGCCCCGGCCATGGGGTAACGAGGGGGTTTTTCTGTGCCGAGAATGGACAGAAACAGTTCCGCGGAAAGCCAGCGAAGACGAAATAGAAACGCTGCGTTTGAGTCTCGAACAACACATGAACGATATCACGGCCGAAGCAGACCGAATGGTCGGGCGCGAGCCTTGGTCGCCTGACGCTTAACCGCCCCTCAGCCTTTGCATCAAATAGACTTCACTGCCTTCGGGAATCGGTTCGGTCAGCCCGGTCGCGATCACGCGCCCGTCGACAGCGATAGATACGCCAGCGTCGATGGGTGCTTGAAGCTGCGGATACGCACGCACGAGCGCACGCAGCAACTCTCCGGTGGTTTTGGCCTCGACCTCAACCACCTGCTGGCCCCCGGTCAGTGACCGGAGGCCGGACCAGAGGTGAACCTCAACCATTGCCCTTGAGAGCGGCCAGAATGCGTGGCGGCGACATCGGCAGCCGCTTCATTCGCACGCCAGCCGCGTTGGACACAGCGTTGGCGATGGCGGCCAGTGGCGGCACGATACCCGTTTCGCCCACACCGCGAACTCCAAATGGGTGGCCCGGATTCGGAACCTCGACGATCACGGTGTCGATCATCGGCAGGTCGCTGGCCACCGGGATGCGGTAGTCGAGAAAGATCGAGTTCTGCAATCGACCGTCTTCGCCGTAGATATATTCCTCGTTCAGGGCCCAGCCGATACCTTGCGCGGCACCGCCCTGATACTGGCCTTCGACATAGGTCGGGTGGATCGCTTTGCCCGCGTCCTGAATGACCGTGTAGCGGGTCACACTGGTCTTACCGGTTTCCGGGTCAACCTCGGCATCGACGATGTGGGTGCCAAAGGACACGCCAGCACCTTCGGGGGTTGCCTCGAAATGGCCCGAGATCGGACCACCGGTTCGGCCCATATCAGCGGTGATATCGGCCAGCGGCATCGGATCGAAATCGCCTGCATTCGGGCCTGAGGGCACCGCACAGCCGTTTTCCCATTTCACCGCATCAACCGGGATGCCCCATTTGGCCGCAGCCCGTTCGCACAGTTTCTCGACCGCGTGCCTCGCAGCCTTGATAGTTGCCAGCCCTGACGCATAGGTCACGCGAGAGCCATGGCTTACGTCATTGTAGCCCAGTGTGGCCGTATCGGCGATGGTCACCCGGATATTCTCATACGGGATGCCCAGAACCTCGGCCGCCATCAGGGCCATCGATGCGCGCGAACCACCGATATCAGGCGTTCCGACCATCACCTGAGCCGAGCCATCCTCGGACAAGGCAAGCGACACGCTGGTCTCGCCACCATGGTTGAACCAGAAGCCACAGGAAATACCGCGCCCCTGCCCCGGCTTCAGCGGAGCCGAATAATGAGGATGCGCCTTGGCTGCTTCCAGCGTTTCGACAAGACCGATGCGCTCGTAGGTCGGTCCATAGCTGGCCTTCGTGCCCTCATGCGCGGCGTTCTTCAGGCGTACCTCAACGGGGTCGAGACCCAGCTTGTTGCACAACTCGTCAATCACCGACTCGACCGCAAAGGCACCCATCGGTGCACCCGGCGCGCGGTACGCTGCCTGCTTTGGGCGGTTGGCCATAACGTCATAGCCGATCTGCTTGACGTTGGTCAGGTTGTACGGCGCAAAGGCACACATGGCAGTCATGTCGCCCGGCGCGCCGGGAAAGGCTCCGCCCTGAAGGCGGAAGATGCCCTGAGCCGCCGAGATCGTGCCGTCTTTCTTCATGCCGATTTTGACGTCCATCGAGGCAGACGAAGTCGGACCAGTAGCCCGGAACACCTCGGACCGGGTCATCACAAGCTTGACCGGGCGATTGGCCTTACGGCTGAGCGCTAATGCGACGGGTTCGATGAAAACGGTTGTCTTACCGCCAAACCCTCCGCCGATCTCAGACGCAGTGACACGCAACTGCGAGGTTTCGATCCCCAGAAGCGCGGCACAGGTTTTCTGCGCAATCCAATGCCCCTGCGTCGTGCACCACAACTCACCCTTACCGTCATTACCCAATATGGCCAAACAAGCGTGCGGTTCGATATAACCCTGATGCGTCGCTTCGGTGACGAAACTGTCTTCGATGACCAGATCAGCTTCGGCAAATCCGGCCTCGACATCGCCGTGACCGCTTTCATGGTAGCGGACAACGTTCGGGTGCATTCCTTCCGGCACGGAATAATCCGCAGCTCCTTCGCGGATGACAGGCGCATCCGGTGCCATCGCCTTATCCACATCGGTGACGTGGGGCAGCACTTCGTACTCGACCTCGATCAGCTTGAGCGCGTCACGAGCCGCCAATGCCGAAGTCGCAGCAACCGCTGCAACCGCGTGCCCGTCATATAGCGCTTTCTCACCGGCCATAACGTTTTCCAGAACGTTATAGAATTCGCCTTCCAGACCGGGTTTGAACGGCACGTCAGCAAAGTCGGCACGCGTTACAACAGCTTTGACATCCTTATGCGCCTCGGCTTTCGACGCGTCGATCTTCACAATCCGCGCATGAGCATGAGGTGAGCGCAGGATCGCGCCATGCAGCATTCCCGGGGCGTAGGCATCCGCACCGAATTTGGCGCGACCTGTCACCTTGTCCAGACCGTCCGGGCGGTTGGGGCGGGTGCCGACAAAAGTGAAATCTGATTTACGATCGTCCAGAGCCATTACGACGCCTCCCGAATCTCAGCCGCCGTATCCATCACGGCGCGAATGATCTTGTCATATCCAGTACAACGGCAGAGGTTGCCTGCCAGCCAATACCGCGTTTCTTCCTCGGTCGGGTTCGGGTTTTTCTCCAGCAGAGACTTGGCCGCCACCAGAATGCCCGGCGTGCAGATGCCGCATTGCAGGGCGGCGTATTCGATCATCTTCTTTTGCAGCGGATGTAGAATATCACCGTCGGCAATGCCTTCGACGGTTTCGATCTGCTTACCCTCGGCCTCCACACCCAGCATCAGGCATGAACAGACCAGGCGGCCATCAACCGTGACCGAGCATGCGCCGCAATCGCCGGTGCCACACCCCTCTTTCGCGCCTGTCAGGTTCAGCTTGTCACGCAGACAATCCAGCAGGGTTTCACGCGGATCACATAGGTATTCGACCGCATCGCCATTCACGGTGGTGGTTACGTGGAACTTTTTCATGCGTCTTCTCCCTTCGCGCGGGCATAAGCAATTTTTGCGGCGCGCTTGGCCAGAACGCCTGCGACCTCGGTACGGAACGCGATCGTGCCGCGCTTGTCGTCAATCGGGTTACAGGCGGCGGAGGCGGCGGCGGCCAGCGCTTCCAGGGCTGCATCATCCAGCGTGCTGCCGATAATGGCCTTGGCACAGTCTTCGACCAGCAGAACGGTCGGGGCCACAGCGCCCAGTGATACACGGGCCTCGGTGATGGTGTCGCCGTCAAGACGCAGGTTCACACCAACGCCAACCACAGCGATGTCCATTTCGGTGCGGGGGATGAACCGCAGATAGGCATCGCCGCCGTTTTCCCCACGTGCCGGGATATTGACCGCCGAGATCAGCTCGCCTTTGGCCAGCGAGGTTTTGCCGGGGCCGGTCGGAATATGCTCGACCGCGACTTCGCGAGTACCGTCCGGACCGGTCACGGTGACGGTCACACCAGCTGCGACCATGGCGGGCACGGAATCAGCCGCAGGTGAGCCGTTACACAGGTTACCGGTCGGTGTTGCGCGCCCCTGCACCTGGGTTGATCCGATCAGGTCCATCGCCTCGACCACACCGGGCCAGTCACGAGCCAACGCAGGATGCTCGCTCATTTCGGCACCGGTTGCGGCAATTCCCAACGTCCAGCTTCCGTCAGCGTTGCGGGTGATGTCGTGTACACCGTTGATTTTCTTGATGTCGATCAGCGTATCAGGCGTCACCAACTCCGAGCGCAGCTGCACCAATACGTCAGTGCCGCCCGCCAGAAAGCGCGTGATGCCCGTCGCATTTGCGGCCAGAGCCGAAGCCTCGGCAAAGCTGGCGGGGCTGTGATAATCCATAATGCTACCTCGCACCTGTTGGTCAGGGATATCTGGGTTCCGGGCGACGTTAATTCACCACCCACCTGACGTCCATGGGCCGAGCGACCAAATTTCACCGTCCAAAGGTCGCTTTCTGACCATGCTTACAGATCGAGCTCGATCACACCATCCGGCGCCACAGCGCGGCTTTGGCACAGAATCATGGCCCCTTGGCGCTGCTTTTTGGACAGCACGAAATCCCGATGCTCGACCTCGCCCGAAAGGACACCACATTTGCACACACCACAGATACCATCGGCACATTTCACATCCACGTGGAAACCCGCCTCGTTCAGAACCTGCGCGGCATCCTTGTCTGCGGGCACCGGCAGCGTTCTACCTGAACGCGCGAGTTTCAGGGTAAATGGGTGATTTTCGTATTCCGGGGTTTCCGGGACAGAGAAATATTCAAGGTGTCGGGCCTCTTCGGGGAAACCCTGATGTTCGGCCGCCTGCATGACGCCATCCATGAACCGATCAGGCCCGCACGTATAGACGTGCCATCCCTGCTGATACCCCGAAAGGATCGCATCCAGATCAGCGCGCGTGCCTTCATCCGAGAAATGGTAGTGGACGCGGTTCGCCCAGGGCATCCCCGCCAGATCATCCAGATACCCCGCACCGCCCCGCGTCCTGGCCGAGTAGTGCAACTCGAAATCCATGCCCAATGCATGCAGGCGATGAGCAAATGCGATCATCGGAGTGATACCGATACCACCCCCCATCAAAATGGTTCTGGACGCCTCTTCGTCCAGTTCGAAATGGTTGATCGGTTTCGATATGAAAACCTTGCGCCCTACGTTGAAAATTCGGTGCAGCAATGCCGAGCCACCCCGCCCTTCATCCTCGCGCAGAACACCGATCTGATAGGTTCCCCGTTCTGACGGGTCGCCGGACATGGAGTATTGTCGCAGGAACTCTGGCGCGACAAGCACATCCAGATGCGCGCCTGCGGACCATTCCGGAAGCGGCGCACCGTCAAGGGAGGCAAATTCATACTTGGTGACGTCAGCGGTCATCTTGTCGACCTTAGTCACAGCGACCCTCATCACCGGCGCATCACCTGCGACCTGATAGCGATGAATGATCGACATATCCCCCGCAGCTTTGCGCGCCTTGTACTCTTTGGCTGTCACCAAAGCCTCATAGGCGGCAATTCCTGCCTCGCGATCCATTGCAAACGGATAGGGCCAAGGGTGCGGGGCCAAATAGGCCGGGTAGACCGCCAATGTCTGATCCTCGTATCTAAGGTCCAGATCCTTTTGCAGATCGCGCCGGTTCAAAGGGTGTGTTGTTGGCCGATACGCCCCGTCGGGCTGCAACTCGATATCCCACCACCATTTCTTGGTGTCGTTCAGACCGCCATTGCCAACCGCATCATCCAGCTTGGCCAATGCAGGCGCCGCAGAGGGGATGTTCATCGCGGCCCAGCGGAACGGGCGTTCCTTGAAGATACCCTCAAGGTTCCAGGGGCAGGTCTTCATGCACCGCCCGCACATCGCGCCGCCCGGAGTGGTCACGCGGTAGGTCGCGCATTTCTGGCTGTCGGATTTCCAGATTTCATAGCCGTTGAACATCAGCTTTGGCCCAGCCGTGATCGCGCCCGATGGGCATTCGCGCGCGCATTTGTTGCAAGACTCACAAAAGCTTTGCAGACCGAAATCAATGGGCCTGTCATGCGCGATCGGCATATCGGTGGTCACCACGCCTGATTTCAGGCGGGGCCCCAGATAGGGGTTCAGGATCACTTCGCCGATCCGGCTGACTTCGCCCAGACCGGACAGCAACAAAAGCGGAGGTTGCAGAACTTCGCCATCCATCACCGTGTGCGCCTTGGCCTTGTAGCCCAGATTGCGGATCTGCTGAGCAATCACGCCACCCAGCAAGGAGAATCTCAGATAGGCGCGCATCGATTGAGCGACGCTGATCCAGTCGTCGCCGCTGGCACCCTCCATAGTCTCATATCCCTGATCGATGATCATGCTGACGGCCTGATCATGGGGCGGTACGATTTCTTCGCCGGTCGCGTCATGGGAATACCAGGCCCATTCCGGGCAGCGGCTGAGACCCACCGCATCGACCCCCAGAAAATAAGTCGCAGCCTTGATGTTTGCTGCGTTGCGTTGCGCGTCAGATTGCTTGGACGCGTCAGCGCTTTCACCGTCCTGCAACAGCACAAACGCACCCAAAGCGCGGCGTTGGGCAAAACTCGGTGCTGCCTTGCGTACGTAGTACCCACCTTTGGCCGCGTCCTGTAGCGACTTGCCCATATCTCCGAACTGCGCCCGGGCAAACATATCCGCACGCTTGGGCACGCGAGCGACATTCTCTTCGTCAATAAAGGTCGTAGGTGTCTCGACCCGTTTGAGTTTCTCAAACGGATGTGCCCCGTCCACATAGCGCCGCTTGGCATAGGGGTCACGGTTGAGGGCGTTCTTGGCAAAGCCCGTTCCCAACCACCATGCCGGCCCCTGCGTCCGGAACCAGGGCTGATCGGCCATAGGCTTGAGCGGTTTGTCATGGGCGATCGGCATCTCAGTCGTCACAGCGGCCAAACCAAAGCGCTTGCCCAGCCAGGGCACGACGACCTCGCCATTCTCGACCGAAGCCAGCCCAGCGGCAACCGCCAGCTTGCCCAAATCAACGTCGGTCGACATCATGCTGTGCGCCCGCGCGTCAAAGCCCAAAAGGCGGATGTAATTGGCGATGACCACCGCGTTCTCGGTCGCCAGCAGACAGGCACGATGATCCTGGGCGTCGACAATCCAATCAGCACCGGGTTCGGACAGGTCGGGGTCGCGGTTGTGTTCGTAAAGAAAGACAATGCTGTGCCAATGGCTGTCGATTGGCTTGGGCGCGGCCTCGATACTGTCTTTCAGATCAGCCATGATGACGTCGATCCCGGATGCCAGCGTTTTGGTCTGACGGGTGCGCAACGCGTGGGCAAGCCGGTCAATATCGGGATTGCGGCGGGCCTCGGACAACCGCGCATCAGATGGCAGCGGTCCGCACCCCATCATCGACGCATCGTTGAAATAGCCGAATGCTTTGATGTGGTTGGCCCGTTCCTGCGGGTTCGATGGAATCTCGGATGCAACCGGGTTCACCATTCCGTCGCGGATGGCGTCCATCATCGCCTGAAACTCACCCATCGCATTGACGATGCTGTCAGGGTGTTCCGGTCGGCGGAAACTCAGCTCGGCCAAAGGGGGCACAAGCGACAGATCCGGCATGTCATTTTGCCGGGCCAAACGCTCCAGCGGGTAGCCGCCCATATGAACAGGCCGGTTTCTGTCCGAGAATAAACGGATCCCCATCGAATATCTCCTGTTGATGCCCGTCCCGTACCCCGCCATGGACAGCAAAACCATTCATGATTAATCATAAATGGTATGAGCAAATTCGATTTCATTGACCTCGACGGCAAGGTTCTACGCACTTTTTTGACGATACTCGAGGAAAACTCGGTCTCGAAAGCCGCAGATCGGCTGGGGGTTACGCAATCTGCGATCAGTCATACTCTGGCCAAACTGCGGCAGGTCCTGGGCGACCCGCTGTTTGTTCGCTCAGGTCAGGGTCTGACACCAACCGAACGGGCCCTGTCCCTGAAAGAGCCTGCGCAAAAGGTACTGGACGGGATGCGCGCGCTGACCGACGGCCGACCGTTCGATCCGCTGTCGGAACAGATCAACATCCGCATCGCCACCAATGACATGCCACGAGAGCTGATCTTTCCACGGTTGCTGCGTGACACACGCGCCGAAGACGCGCGCCTGCGGTTGGAATTCATCCCATCGGGTGTGCCCGACCCCGAATTGTTGCGCAGCGACCGGTGCCAGTTGATGCTAACCCCGCTGCCGCCCGACGGACCGGATATTTTCCAGAAAAGACTGATCGAAAGCCCGCTGATGGTGTTCTACGACGCCACGCAACGCCGACCACCGGGCAGCTGGCAGGACTATTGCCACAGCGACCATGTCGAGGTGCGATTTGCCGATGGCCGAAACGCCCGTGCCGTGATGCGCGGCGTTGATCAAAGCCAGATCAATCCTGCGGTTGTAACCCTGCCGCATTTCAACGCGATCCCGGCCTTTGTGCAGGGCAGCGACCTGATCTCGACAGATACGGCACTGATGAAACAGGGCCCACTTGCCGCGCTGGATTGCGCACCGTTACCTTTCGCCTGCCCGCCTGTGTCCATCTATATGGTCTGGCATCAAAGATCCACCAATGACCCCGCCCATCGCTGGTTACGCGGCCGGATAGAAGCCATCGCAGCGTCCCTTCAGACCTGAGACAGCCGTCAGCTGCGCATGACCCGGGCCAGGTTCGGCTGCGGGACACGGTCACGAGTACTCAACAAAACTGATTGGTCAAACCGCAAATCATTCGCCATCCTGAAACCAAATCAAAACGGAGATCTCAGATGGAGAAAGTAGCACTCATCACAGCAGGCGGCAGCGGCATGGGCGCGGATTCCGCGAGGCGGCTGGCCGCAGACGGTTTCAAGGTCGGGATTCTGTCATCCTCGGGCAAGGGCGAAGCGCTGGCGCATGAGTTGGGAGGCGTCGGTGTAACCGGCTCGAACCAGTCCACGGTGGATCTGCAAAAGCTTGTTGATGCGGCCATGGCCCATTGGGGGCGCATTGACGTCTTGGTCAATTCCGCCGGCCACGGCCCCCGTGCTCCGATCCTTGAGTTGACAGACGAGGATTGGCACACCGGTATGGACGTCTACTTTATGAATGCGGTCCGCACCACGCGGCTTGTGACACCGATCATGCAGGCGCAGGGCGGTGGATCGATCATCAATATCTCGACCTTCGCTGCATTCGAACCTGACCCGGTTTTCCCGACCTCAGGTGTGTTTCGCGCCGGGCTGGCCGCGTTCACCAAACTGTTCTCGGACAAATACGCTGCCGAAAACATCCGCATGAACAACATCCTGCCCGGTTTCATTGACAGCCTGCCCGAAAAAGAAGAATTCCGCGCTCGCATTCCCATGGGGCGCTATGGGCGCAGTTATGACGAGGTCGCCTCGGTCGTGGCCCTGCTGGCATCCGAAGGCGGTGGCTACATCACCGGGCAGAATATCCGGGTTGATGGTGGCATCACCCGCTCGGTCTGAATTCAGATCCGCGCCTTTATCAGATGCGTCAGCGCCGCGCCGGATTCAAAAAAGGCGCGGCGCACGCGCGTCCAGCTTTCGCGATGCTCATGCACCGCAGGAACGGGCAAAAGCGAAAGCTCACCTGCAAGAAGACTTTCGGCCATCATTCGCCCGAACACCGTGCCAGGGCCGATACCACGGCCGGAATATCCGTGCGCGGCCAGAGCGTTGGGGCCAATCTGCGTGATTTTCGGGATATGGTCCGAGGTCATGGCAATCCGCCCGTGCCAACCCTGTTCAAACGGCTGATCGGCAAGCTGAGGATAAAGCTCAGCCAGTTTGCGTCGGACCCATCCGGTATGCGCGCTGCGTCCTGCATTCCCCAGATCACCCATGCCGCCAATGATCATCCGCCCCGCCTGATCCAGCCGGAAGGACGTCATGATCAGCCCGGTATCCCAGCATCCTTCTGCCTGCGGCAGAATGCTGGCGCGCAGATTATGCGACAGCGGGGCTGTAGCGTATTGAAAGTAATAAACGGGAACATAGGCAGGCGCAGTATCTGGCAAGCCAAGGTGATAGGCGTTGGTTGCCTGAATGACGGACTTGGCCCTTACAGTCCCGCTCGGTGTGGTCAACACCCATTGCCCACCTTCGTGCCGAAGGGTCTGCACCGCGCTTTGTTCATGGATCTGCACCCCGGCCTGAGACGCGGCACGCGCCAATCCCATGACATAAGCCAAGGGTTGTATTGTTCCTGCGCGAGGGTCGAACAACGCCCCATGAAAAGCATCGCTGCCGGTCCGGTCACGGGCCTGATCCGCCGACAGCAGCGCTACCGGCGCGCCAGACCCGCTTAGCTGCGCATGTCGCGTTTGCAGGTCCTTCAGGCCCGAGGCGGAATGCGCGCAATGCAGGGTTCCGTTGCGAATGGGCTCACATGTGATGCCGTGTTCTTCGATCAGGGAAAAAACGTCTGACGGTGCTTTGCCCAGCAGATCGATCAGGCGATCACCAGCCTCTGCACCGATATGCGCGCGGATCTCATCCGGTGGCAGCCACAGCCCGGCATTGACCAGACCGACATTGCGCCCTGACCCGCCAAACCCGATCTTCTGCGCTTCAAGCAAACAGACCGAAGCGCCGGTACGGGCTGCCGTCAAGGCAGCTGAACACCCGGTATATCCGCCACCTATAATGGCCAGATCGACAGTTTTGTCACTGCTCAGCGGCAGAGCAGTGACTGCTTCGGTACATGTAGTCCGCCACAAGGCTTGTTCGGGATCGTTCACGTCAGACCTCTGAGTCTTTTCGGCGGATCATCATACCGCTGCACGTCCTTTGCAAGTGGGCAACTGTGGTCGGGTCAACAACGAAAAAACCCCGCAAGCACGGGCCTGCGAGGTCCAACAGAAGCGAGCATTCCGTCAGGAATGATGACATCAGGCAAGAGGCCGCCCGGATACCTTCAAACGTCAAGCGACCGTGCGATCACCTCTTTCATGACCTCGTTGGTGCCGCCGTAAATCATCTGCACGCGGGCGTCTGCGTAGAGACGGGCAATTGGGTACTCCATCATAAAACCGTATCCGCCGAACAGTTGCAGGCACTCGTGCATGATTTCGTTCTGCACCTCCGAGCCCCAGTATTTGGCCATCGAGGCGGTGGCCGCGTCCAGTTCGCCTGCCTCCAGTTTGCCGATACAGTCATTGACGAAACTGCGCAGAACCTCGGCCTTGGTCTTGCATTCTGCAAGTTTGAAACGCGTGTTCTGGAAATCCATCACCCGCTGACCGAACGCTTTGCGCTCCTGCACGTACTTTACCGTTTCGGCAATGGCAAAATCGATCGAACCCAGCGCCATGATCGCGATATTCAGCCGTTCCCATGGCAGTTGCTTCATCAGCTGATAAAACCCCTGACCTTCCTCAGCCCCCAGCAGGTTCGTCATCGGTACTTTGACATCTTCAAAAAACAGCTCGGCCGTGTCGTTGCCCTTCATCCCCAGTTTTTTGAGGTTGCGCCCCCTGCGAAACCCCTCGGCCCCTTCGGTTTCGACCACGATCAATGACACACCCCGCGCGCCCTCGGACTTGTCAGTCTTGGCGGCCACGATGATCAGATCCGCCGTCTGGCCATTCGTGATGAAGATTTTCGAGCCATTCAGCCGGTAGGAGTTTCCGTCTTTCTCGGCCGTTGTGCGCACAGCCTGAACATCCGAGCCGGTGCTGGGTTCTGTCATGGCAAGTGCACCGACCATTTCGCCCGAAGCCAGTTTGGGCAGCCATTTCCGTTTTTGATCTTCGCTGCCATAAGCGGTAAGATAATGGGTCACGATCGACTGAATACCATAGCCCCAGCCGGCGTCGCCCCGTGCGCCCTGTTCGTACGCGGTGATGGCGTCAAAGCCCATACCACCGCCGACGCCGCCATATTCTTCGGGGATTGCACCAGCCATCAGGCCGGTTTCACCCGCTTTGCGCCAGAAGTCGCGATCAACGGCCCCGTTTTCAACCCAGGTTTCGATATTCGGCGACAGTTCGTCATCCATGAACCGGCCAGCCATATCCGCGAACATGCGGTGTTCGTCGGTGACCCATGCCGCGGTCGAAGTGAAAAGTGACATCAAAGGCTCTCCAAACAGTCTTTCGCAAAAGCCTAACGGTCGGCCCGATTCCCGCCAATCCACGTGACGTGGCGTTCCGACTTCGAACAACGCAACGTTTCTTTGCTAAGTAACTAACGCGTCCCGCCTTTAACCTGAGACATATCCAGCAGCCTTGAAGTAGTTCCGACATTCTTGCGCCGAGTAGAGGTCGCATACATGGCCGATGGCATTGAACATATCGGTGAATGTTCTCGCGCCGATCCGTCTGAGTTGGGCCTTGAGCTTAGAGAAGGCCATTTCGATGGGGTTGAGGTCGGGGCTGTAGGGCGGCAGGAAGAGGAACCAACACCCTGCCTCCCTTATCGCCCTGGCGGCGTCGGCGTTCTTGTGCGTTGCCAGGTTGTCGAGAATGACCACGGTGCCTGGGGCCAATTCCGGGACCAGCACTTTTTCGACATAGGCCGCGAAGGCGGGACCATCCATCGC